>AASF01002116.1 GCA_000168735.1 Candidatus Endoriftia persephone str. Hot96_1+Hot96_2
ATCAGGCCGACGGTGCCGTTGCCGACATCAACACCTTCGTAGAGCTGCTGGGCGGTGCGCATTGTGCGCTGGGTGGTAAAGCCGAGCTTGCGCGACGCCTCCTGCTGCAGGGTGGAGGTGGTGAAGGGCGGGGCCTGGATTGCGGCGGCGCTGTTTCTTTTCGACCTTGACCACCTGCAGGCCATCTGTGCCGGCGGCAAGCAGGGTCGCTTCGGCGGCCTGGGCGCTGGTCTCATCGGTGATGCTGAACTGACTGAGTTTGTCGCCCTGTACGTGGGTCAGTTTGGCGCTGAAGGGGTGTTGATCCTTGCTGGTATCGGCCTCGATAGACCAGTATTCGCGGGCTTTGAAGGCCTCGATCTCCAGCTCGCGCTCGACGATCATGCGCAGTGCCGGGGCTCTGCACACGGCCGGCAGAGAGGCCGCGGCGGATCTTTTTCCACAGCAGTGGTGAGAGATTGAAGCCGACCAGGTAGTCGAGGGCGCGGCGTGCCTGTTGCGCGTCGACCAGCTCCTGGGCTAGCTCCCTGGGGTTGGCTATCGGCTCCTGTACTGGCTTCTTGGTGATCTCGTTGAACACCACCCGGTAGACCGGTTTGTTCTTTAGCTTGCCCTTCTCTTCTGAGCAATTCAGTGAGTTGCCAGGAGATCGCTTCGCCCTCGCGATCTGGATCGGTCGCCAGATAGAGTGCATCGGAGCGCTTCAGCAGCTTTGGCGATCTCCGGCACATGGCGCTCGTTCCTCTCGAGTCACCTGGTACTTCATGGCGAAGTGGTTATTGGGATCGACGGCACCTTCTATTGGGGACTCACGATCGCGCACATGACCGATAGGAGGCAAGGACTTCAAACCCGCCTTCCCAGATACTGTTTTGATCGTCCCGGCTCTTGGCTGGGGACTCTCCGATGACTAGGTTCATGAATGGCCTAGGCCTGGAGCAGATGCAGGATCCAGCTCCCGCGCTGAGGGCACTGGATGGTTGGATCTTTATCAGTGGATAAAGACGGGGGATTCGTTGTAGACCATATCTTCCATACGGGCGAAGGCGGGCTTCCTGGCCGGGCTGGTTCATCAGCACCAGCAGCACGATCCATTTCAACTCCTCCTCGCTGATGAAGGGGGTGTCGAGGGCCAGTGCCCGTTCGATTACCCGCTCGCGGTCCCTCCGGGTTGAGGATCTCATTCTGTTCGAGGAACATCAGCAGGCCGCGGGAGTTGGTGTCGAGGCGCGCCTGCTCCTCTTCGGAGAAGATGCGCAGGGAGTGCGCCTTGTGGCTGACGCTCGGTGGCCGGTAGGCGTGGTCGGCCAGCTCGTCGAGCCAGTCGAAAGTCTTGTCGATCTCGGTGGCGGCAAAGCCGGCCTGGGTCAGCTCGTCGCGAAGAGTATTCTGATCGGTCGGCGGTGACTGCTCACCATCCATATAGTTTTCGTAGAGGTAGATCAGTATGTCGACCACGTTTTCGTTCATCTTCTCTCTCTTCCGCCGCGGCGGGAGTCATTTTCTAGTGCGGCAGTAGAGTGCCGCCGGCTGCTGATGATACATATCCTTCCAGCTCAAGCAATAGCAGCATGGAGGAAACCACCTCCGCGGTCAAACCTGTTTTGGTGATCAATTCATCCGGGGAGGTCGGGTCGTATCCCATGGGCTTCGAGCAGACTATGGTAGTCGTCATCGAGCTGCCAGTGGTGAGAATTGGCGATGGCCTCCTGGCCGGCGGGCGGTTCAGCGCTGAGGCCAAGCAGTGGTGCGAGTTCGTCGACACAGTCCTGTGCGGTCTCCACCAGTTTGGCGCCCTGTTTGATCAGTGCATGACAGCCACGGGCCTGTGGGTTGTGGATCGAGCCGGGGATGGCAAACACTTCGCGCCCCTGCTCCAGGGCGGTGCGGGCGGTGATTAGCGAGCCGCTCTTGGGGGCGGCCTCGACCACCAAGGTGCCGGCGGAGAGGCCGCTGATGATGCGATTGCGGCGTGGGAAGTTCTGAGGCAGGGCGGCGGTGCCGGGGGGGAACTCGGAGACCAGTACACCCTGCTCGGCGATCTGGCGTGCCAGCTGGCGATGCCGGGCTGGGTAGACCCGGTCGAGACCGGTGCCGCAGACCGCCAAGGTAGCTGCCACTGGCGCAGCGCACCGCGATGGGCGGCGCCGTCAATGCCGATGGCCAGTCCGCTGGTGATGGTGATGCCACAGGCGGCAAGGAACTCGGCGAAACTCTCGGCATTGCGAATGCCGCCGGGGGTGGGGTTGCGACTGCCCACTATGGCCAGCTGCGGGGTGGAGAGCAGCTCCGGGTTGCCAGTTACGAAGAGCAACGGGGGCGGATCATGGATCGCCTTCAGCAATGGTGGATAAGCTGGCTGGTCAAGCGTGAGCAGCTGGTTGCCGGTGATGGATGCCCACTCCAGACAGGCATTCAGGAGTGGGGAATCAGCCTGTTTGAGGGCGGAGATGGCCGCTTCGCCAAGGCCGCACTGACGCAGCGCTGGCGTGTCGGCATGGAGAATAGCGGCGGGAGAGTCGAACTGCTCCAGCAGCTTGAGAAAGGTGCGCGGGCCAACGCCAGGGGCGAGGCTGACGCGCAGCCACGCAACCGTTTGCTCCGATAGGACGCTAGCGTCCTCCATGACTTGCGGCGCTCGTGCCTTGCAGACTGCGCTATGTCCTCGGGGGGGCGTACCCAATCGAGTATGTGCAGGGGTTTGGTGGTATGCATTACCAGTGCGAAGCTGACCTGGCTCAAAGGTGCGGAAGACCATCAGCAGGCCAGCCTTCTCCAGTGGCAGTTTCACGGGGTCTTCGCCAACGACCGGGCGGACGACGTCGCGGAATCTTCGTCGCCACCCTTGCAAAATCTCCCAGTACATGGCCGGGCTTGAGACCATCACTGGCGCCCTTGTTGAGCACCACTACGTTGTACTGGCCGATCTGAGAGACGCCGTTGAGCACTGAGATGATGCGGCCTTCGAGGGGGGCTTCGAAGTTCAATGGCTGGAAGCTGTGCAGTGGCACCCCTTTAGTAACCGGTAGCAGGCGGTCGCCGATTATCGCCTCCATCTTCGAACGCTGTAGCTGGAGCTTGGCCGGGTCGCCACTGCGCAGCAGTTCGGCGGGGCCGATATAGCTGGCCTCATACCCCAGGATCTTGCCGCTGGCTGGATCCTTGTAAGGCTTGCCGGGGCGTATGACCTCATATTTGCCGGGGTCCTGCTGCTCGATGGTGCGGGCATAGAAGCTGACACCGGCGCCACCGATAATGTGATCGTCGAGGAAGTGCACGATGTAAGGCGCGCTCTCCATTTGATCCTTCTCCATCACGTAGGGGCGAGTGAGAAACTGCGCGATGGCGTCGATCGGGATCAGGGGAATAGAGGTATCGAGCGGGGTGGCGCGGATATGAGGTGAGAGTTTGCCCCTGCCGGGGCGGTCGCGTTCGAGGGTAAGAACCGGGCGGCCGTCTTGATAGGTCAGCAGGATCACGTCGCCGGGGTAGATCAGGTGCGGGTTGCTGATCTCGGGATTGACATACCAGATGTCGGGCCAGCGCCAGGGGTCGCGCAGGAAACGATCGGCAATATCCCACAGGGTGTCACCCTCCAGCACCGTATAGCGGCTGGGATGGTCCTCGTCCAGGGCGATCGGCTCTGCTGCCAGCGCAACGAAGGAAAACAGCAGTCCGAGGAGTATTCCTACGGGTTTGTGGCTAAAATAAGACATGTTGATTCCCTATGCGACCAAACAGCGATGTGTCCGCCATCTGCGGAGTTCTTGCCGGAAATTGCCCCCGGATTTCAATATGATCATAATGTTAGCGCAATTTCTTGCGTCGGTTCCATAGCATGCCCGCAAATTACACCCTGTACCGGGCGAAGGGGCTGCGGGGTCGGCAAAGCAAGATGAAGATCCTTTGACTTTCAACATTATTTACCTTCCGCTATATCGGCTATTCAAATGACCGCCCGCAAGAGTGAGCGACTGCAGGGCCTGACGACACTGGAACAATCCATGGCAATTCTCGACATACTCCACTTCCCCGATTCTAGGCTGCGCAACAAGGCGAAGCCGGTCAGCCAGGTTGACGACGCCATCCGCAAGCTGGTGGATGACATGTTTGAGACCATGTACGAAGCCCCCGGCATTGGCTTGGCCGCGACCCAGGTGAATGTGGCCAAGCAGATCATCGTCATCGATCTCAGCGAAGAGAAAAACCAGCCGCTCTGCCTGATCAATCCGGAGATCCTGAGTAAAGAGGGCGAGGAGAAGATGGACGAGGGCTGTCTCTCGGTGCCCGGCATCTACGAATCGGTGAAACGTGCCGCACGGATCAGCGTACGAGCGCTCGACCGGGATGGAGCGCCCTTCGAACTGGAGACGGAAGGCCTGTTGGCGGTCTGTATACAGCATGAGATCGACCATCTGAATGGCAAGCTTTTTGTCGACTATCTCTCCAGCCTGAAGCGTCAGCGCATTCGCAAGCGGCTCGAAAAAGAGAGCCGATTGCGCAGCACAGACGATGGAGAGCACAAGGTGATCTGAGTGGTTGAACCCGTATCGGTGTCCGCTCCCCGGCCATCTTCGATCGCCGCCACGAAGATTGCTGAGACACCGATCCCAAACTGTGATTGCGAGAGATGGCGGCCCAGATGCAGGAAACCCAGGATGAATAAAGCGTTGAAGATCATCTTCGCCGGCACCCCCGATTTTGCCGCTGAGGCGCTGCAGGCGTTGCTTGCCAGTGAGCATCAGGTGATCGCCGTCTACACCCAGCCTGACCGCCCGGCAGGGCGCGGCCGCAAACTGGCGGCCAGCCCCGGTGAAGCAACTGGCGCTGCAGCACAACATTGAGGTGCGCCCAGCCGAAAAGCCTGAAGGCTGAGGCTGATCAGCAGGCGTTGGCGGAGTTGCAGGCTGATCTGATGGTGGTGGTGGCCTACGGCCTGCTGCTGCCTCAGGCGGTGCTGGATGCGCCGCGACTGGGCTGCATCAATATCCACGCCTCGCTGCTGCCGCGCTGGCGCGGTGCCGCACCGATCCATGCGCGCTATCCATGCCGGTGATCACGAGTCGGGCGTGACCATCATGCAGATGGAGGCAGTGCTCGATACTGGGCCAATGCTGCACATCCTCAAATGTCCGATCACCGCCGAGGAGACCGGCGGCAGTCTGCACGACCGGCTGGCCGAACTGGGCGCACGGGCGTTGCTCGAGGTGCTGCCTGCGCTGGCCGATGGCAGCGCTGTAGCCGAGCCGCAGGACGATGCCCGTGCGAGCTACGCCAGTAAGCTGACAAAAGAGGAGAGCCGTATCGACTGGCAGCGTAGTGCCGTTGAAATCGACCGCCAGGTGCGTGCCTTCAACCCCTGGCCGGTGGCTCAGGCCGATTTTGCCGGCAAGGTGATGCGAATCTGGGAGTCACAGCCGCTGGATGAGCAGAGCGCGCAGCCGACTGGCACTGTCGTCGCCGCTGGCAAGGTAGGCATCGACGTGGCCACCGGTGAGGGCCTGCTGCGTATCCAAAAGTTGCAGATGCCGGGCAAACGGGCGATGCAGGTGGCCGACTTTCTCAACGCCCACCAGATCGACGGCGTGGTGTTGGGTTGAAGATGCTGGCGACGCAGCGTAAATCGGCAGCTGATCCGCGCCTGATCGCGGCCCGGGTGTTGCGGGATGTACTTAAAGGGCGCTCCCTCTCCGATCTGCTGCCCGAGCGGCTGAATGGACTCGACGACCCCCGCGACCGAGCCTTGGCTCAAGAGCTTTGCTACGGTGTGATGCGCGGCTATCCACGCCTGCAGGCGCTGGTTGGCCTGCTGTTGAAAAAGCCGCTTAAGGCGAAGGATCAAGACCTGCAGGCGCTGATCCTGATCGGCCTCTATCAGCTGAGTGAGATGCGTGTCGCTGCGCATGC
>AASF01002115.1 GCA_000168735.1 Candidatus Endoriftia persephone str. Hot96_1+Hot96_2
TTAATTCACTAGCCGTCCGGGTGAGACGGTGTTTACAATTTCTCTGCCTTTGGAGGGCAAACATGGCTGATTTCTGCCGGGTCTGGGTCATTGATGACGACCGGTCGATTCGCTGGGTGCTGGAGAAGACCCTGCAGAAGGCGCAGATGGAGGTGGTCTGCTTCGAGAGTGCCAATGGGGTGCTCGACTCACTGGAGCGGCAACAGCCGGATGTGATCGTCTCGGATATCCGTATGCCAGGTATGGATGGGCTGGAGCTGCTGGAGCGGATCAATCTACGCTTTCCGGAGTTGCCGGTGATCATCATGACCGCTCACTCTGACCTGGAGAGTGCAGTGTCGGCCTTCCATGGTGGCGCGTTCGAATATCTGCCAAAGCCCTTCGATGTGGATGAGGCCGTGGATCAGATCCGTCGCGCCTGCCGGCAGACCCAGAGTCAGACGAAACGCCAGGTTGATGTCATTGAGCCGAGTCCGGAGATCATTGGTGAGGCGCCGGCGATGCAGGAGGTGTTTCGTGCCATCGGCCGGCTGGCGCGTTCCAACATCACGGTGATGATCAATGGCGAGTCGGGCACCGGCAAGGAGCTGGTCGCCCGAGCCCTGCACCGCCACAGCCCGCGCGCCGAGGCCCCGTTCATCGCCCTCAACATGGCGGCGATCCCACGGGATCTGATGGAGTCGGAGCTGTTTGGCCACGAACGTGGCGCCTTCACCGGTGCGCAGAGCCGGCGCGAGGGGCGTTTCGAACAGACCGATGGCGGTACCCTGTTCCTGGATGAGATCGGTGATATGCCGGCTGAGCTGCAGACGCGGTTGCTGCGGGTGCTGGCAGATGGTGAATTCTATCGGGTCGGCGGCCATGAACCGGTGAAAGTGGATGTGCGCATCATTGCCGCCACCCATCAGAATCTCGAACAGCTAGTCAAAAAAGCACAGTTTCGGGAGGATTTATTTCATCGCCTCAATGTGATTAGAATTCATATCCCGGCCCTGCGCGAGCGTCGTGAGGACATCCCCCTGCTGATGCGCCACTTTCTCGGGCAGGCATCGGGAGGAGCTGGCAGTCGAGACTAAGACGCTGCTGCCGGAAACCGAGCAGTTTCTCAGTCAACTAGAGTGGCCTGGCAATGTGCGCCAGTTGGAGAACACTGCGCGTTGGCTTACGGTAATGGCTGCCGGCAAGGAGATCCATGTAGAGGATCTGCCTCCAGAGTTGCTGCAGGAGGAGCGATCCTCGGCAGCCGCCGGAGACTGGCGTCAGCTGCTCCAGCTGTGGGCACGGGAGCGGCTGCAGGCGGGGGATAAAAATCTGCTTGACGAGGCACTTCCTGCGTTTGAGCGTGTGATGATCGAGAGCGCCCTGGAGCAGACCGCCGGGCGCCGCCAGGACGCGGCAAAATTGCTCGGCTGGGGACGCAATACCTTGACCCGCAAGATCAAAGAGCTGGGTCTCGAGTTAGACAGTTAAACGATTAGCGGGGTGGATGCGCGTCATCCCGAACAGATTAAGGGGGTTTTGATGGATTCCAGCAGTGTCGATCTGCCAGGCAGTGAAATTGAGTCAATCACATTGGAAGATGGTGAACTCAAGGTTCGCTTTTCCCGGGCCTATATCATCAAGACCATCAGCGGCTCCCAAGGAACGCACCCGCTGGTGGCAGGCCGGTTCGCTGATCTTTACTGCTGCCGAGCTCGATGGCGAGCTTGCCCAGCGCACCTTGTATCTGTGACGGCGGTGACGTGGGGGAGAATGTCTACACCTACCGCGATATGATCCCGTTGCCACTGCAGAGTCAGGGACATGCCCACTGCAAACTGCGCTTCAAAGACAGTGAGCAGATACTTCAGGCGCAGGCCGAGGGGGTGAGGCTGGAGATGGAGGATCGCCCCGTACTACATTGAGCACATCAAGCCAGAATAGCCCCGGGCTGCTTAGCCTGNGAGGGCGAAGCGAATGCGCCCAGCGGGGTCGTCTCCGGGGCAGCTTGTAACGGGGTGGTGCAGGCGAGAGTGTAGTGGATGGCCGAAGCCAGGCTGATCCTTTGCCCGATGGATATATAGAGGGGTTTTACGTTGCTGCCCGGCTGCGTAGCACTGCGCCGATGATCTCGCCCTTGTCTTCCAGTGTTACCCAAGGCCCCCTTCTCCGCTGGCAACTCTGCATGGGTGCCGATCAGGCGGCTTTTCGCAACACCAATGGAGGGTGTGTCGGTGATCAGGCCGAGGTGACAGGCCAGCCCAAAGCGGCGGGGGTGGGCCAGCCCGCTGACCGTCGCATAGCAGCATATCGGGTGCTGTTTCCAGCCCCTTCAACGCCTCAAGGATTGCCGGTATCTCACGAAAGGAGAGCAGTCCCGGCAGATAGGGAAAGCGGGTGGGCAGGTGTGCGATGCTGTGTTCCAGCAGCTCAAGGGATGGAAACCGCAACAGGGCAACCGCAGCGCGGGTGGTGGCGCCACCATCTTCAAATCCCACATCGACACCGGCAACAAAGCGTGGTGTGGTGAATCGGTCTTCACGGATCACCTTCAGGCTCAGCTGCTGTTGTAGCTCGGCGCGCCTGCTGCGGTGTCAGATTCCAATCGTGCAAGTTAGATAGATCCACCTTCAACGTCGCCGGCCAAGTTCAGTGCTGGTTGGATCTGCTCTCGATTAGTCTGAATTCTGAACCGATCGTCCTGTGTGATCCAGGACAGCAAATTCCAACAATTTGTTGCAAATAGCCGAACCTGACATAAGATTGTTCCAGCGGGATGATGACATATACCATGCTTTTTGGTGATTGTGATCGTTTCACAGGCAGTTGAACCATGTTCGCATAAATTTGGCACTGCCTTTGCGTTTCAGGCTAGCGATTTATTAAGTAATTTCAGTGGACAGGCGCGTCGTTTCTCCGGTGATGCTGGGGAGCAGGCGCTGTAGAAGGGTGGGCATTAGATGTCAAGTGGAACTTCTATAACAAACCAGGGCCAATATTCTGCGTAGTTTATCGTGATCTGGTTAGCGGTGAGGCGGTGCAGGCCAATCAGTTTCTCATCTTTGATCACGGCCATGCCGCATTGATCGATCCTGGCGGAGAGCTCACCTACTCTCGTCTGTTTATGGCGATCAGTGATTATGTGAACGTCAAGAAGCTCGACTATGTGGTTGCATCCCACCAGGATCCCGATATTGTTGCCTCGATCAACAAATGGTTGGTTGGTACCGATTGTAAAGTGGTCGTGCCCGCCCTCTGGGAGCGGTTCATTCCTCACTTCACCCGGCCGGGGCGGCTGCAGAACCGGGTCATCGCGATCCCGGATCCGGGCATGAATCTGGAGTTGGGCGATATCCGCCTGAAGGCGCTGCCGGCCCATTTTCTCCATGCCGAAGGCAATTTTCAGTTCTACGATCCGAAGAGCAAGATCCTCTTCTCCGGTGATCTGGGTGCCAACCTGCCGCCGGGAGACCTGGACAAGCCGGTGAAGAAGATCGCTGAGGTTTTGCCCTATATGGAGGGTTTCCACAAGCGCTATATGAACTCAAACCGGGTCTGTCGCTATTGGGCCAACATGGTGAAGGACCTCGATATCGAGATGATCGTGCCGCAGCATGGCCGCGCGTTTGTCGGCAAAAAAGCGGTGGCTGAGTTCATCAACTGGATCGCTGACCTGGAGTGTGGCGTTGATCTGATGAACCAAAGCCACTACCAGATTCCGTAGGATTCGGGGCTTTCGTCGCCCAGTAGTCTGGGGCGACGCAGACTTTATTCAGCAGACTTTATTCAAAGGGGCGCGTAAGGCGCCCCGTTCTATTTAATATTCATGACTCCATTTGCCTCGCTGTCACGAGGAAGTCTGCTCTGTTGCCAGTTCTCCGACCCAGAAACCCAGGTTCTTCTCCAGAAATTCGTCGATCGACATGTAGTGTGAGCCATCACAGGAGAAAGTGAGCCCGATCATGCCATTCATGATGTTGAGTGAGGCGCTGCGCAGATAGATGGTCTCGTCGGCGAAGCGCAGTGCCTTCAGCCCATCGAGTGCGGCGCGCAGCTGGCTGGGAGTGACCTTGGCCACGGCGGGATAGTCGTGCAGTGGATAGGCGAGGCTGATATCGGGATCGATGATTTCCAGCACACCATGAATGCGATAGGAGTAGGGATCCTCCAGCAACCAGAAGGAACAGCGCCCGCTGGAGTAGTGGATCTTACTGTGGAAGATGCCGTGGGTGCTCATCAGCGTCAGTACGGTGTCGTGTACCGAATCGATATTCTCATCCAGCAGGCTTTGAACCCGCTGCTGCATGAACAGGGTACTGCGTACCGCCGGGTCGCCTTTGAACTGTTGCCATTGGCTCTCCGCGGCCAGCGCTGGAGTATCGGCAAGCAGCTTGTTGAGGGAGAAGTCGGCAGCGATAAAGCCCATCAGCTGATCTTCTCGACGTACCGCTTGCAGGGCGGTGACACACTCTTTACCCGAATAGGCGCTCTGGTAGACGGAGGAGAGCATGATGCCTTTGAACGGCAGGTTGTTTTTTAGATAGGGGCGATGGGAGAGGTCCCGCCCGCGCCATGCGGGGTCGGCAACACCGTCACGGATTAGCGAGGAGATCTCCCTGCCATCCAGATCCCAGGCGTAGAGTGTCTCGCAGTGTGTCAGATCCTTGAGATGGCGCTGCAGAGTGGTGTCGATGGCATCAGCATCTGGCCAGACTTCGGCGCAGAGCGCCGCTAGAGCCGATAGAGGTATCCCCACCGACTCGGCCAGCTGCCGCCTTCTTTTCAAGGATGATCTTCTGCATTGCGGACATGCCAAACTCCTTCAGATTCACTTGCATCAAGGCCAGGTTAAACTGTTGCGGACTTCCCGGGACACTATCGCAGCCGAATGTTACATGGGTTTGACTCGATGGAGGCGGGAATGCGGCAAACTGTGTAGAATCCGCCCGGCTAAGTTTGAGCGAGAGACGATATCAGGATC
>AASF01002114.1 GCA_000168735.1 Candidatus Endoriftia persephone str. Hot96_1+Hot96_2
AAAAGCGCCTTCGAAAAGGCTGGCCTCGAAGTCACACAGATCAAGGCCTATCAGGGCATACCGACAGAAGAGCGGGAACTGCCCAGCGCCTCTCGCTACTGGATGAAAAGGCATGAGCGACGACAAACAGCGGCAGGCCGACCTCGCCATCGCCCTCAACTACGATGGCAGCAACGCCCCCAGGCTCACTGCTAAAGGGCGGGGGGCAGTGGCGGAACAGATCCTTTCTATCGCCAAAGAGCACAATATCCCGCTGCACCAGGACACCGAACTCAGTGCCCTGCTGGCACAAATCCCGTTGGGTGATGAGATCCCCGAGGCCCTCTACCGTGCGGTAGCCGAGGTGATCGCCTTTGCCTATCTGCTCTCGGGCAAACGGCCACCAGGCTACGAATAGGACACCGTCTACAAGACTGCGTCATGCAATGACGAAGGGCACAAAGCCGCATTAGAAAACAAACTGTTATCGCTTTCGTGTCCTTTGTGCTCTTGGTGGTAACACAACGACTTGCTGAGATAGATGACGTGATAGTGGTGTCGTGTGGTCTGAATTTGCAATCTGGCTTAGCACGCGCTAGAGTCTCGCGATTCAGCGACAATCTCTACGCTTTCCCCCACAACGCTCTACTCCCAACCGCCTCTGGCGCAATCAAAAACACTATGTCATTTGAGAAACTCGGCCTCTCGGGCCCGATCCTGCGTGCTGTTTCCGAACAGGGCTACACTCAAACCACGCCAGTCCAACAGCAGGCGATCCCGGTCATCCTCAGCGGCCGCGACGTGATGGCTGGCGCCCAGACCGGCACCGGCAAGACCGCCGGTTTCACCCTGCCGCTGCTGGAACTGCTCGAGGAACATGCTCAAGGAAAAGGCCGCCGACCGGTACGGGCGCTGGTGCTGACCCCAAACCGAGAGCTGGCAGCACAGGTGGGCGAGAGCGTGGAGCAGTACGGCAAATATCTGCCGCTAAAATCCACCGTGATCTTCGGCGGGGTGAAGATCAACCCACAGATCGAAAAGCTACGTCACGGCGTCGACATCCTGGTCGCCACCCCCGGCCGCCTGCTCGACCACGTTTCACAGAAGACCCTGGATCTCTCCCACATCGAGATCCTGGTGCTTGACGAGGCAGACCGGATGCTCGACATGGGTTTCATCCACGACATCCGCAAAGTGCTGAGGCTACTGCCCCATGAGCGCCAGAACCTGCTCTTCTCCGCCACCTATTCGCAGGAGATCAAACGGCTGGCCAGCGACTTGCTCAACCAGCCGGAGCAGATCGAGGTGGCCCGCCGCAATACCGCCGCCGAGCTAGTCAGCCAGGTAGTCTACCCGGTAGACAAGGCGCGCAAGCGTGAGCTGCTCTCCCACATGATCGGCGCCAACAACTGGCGCCAAGTGCTGGTCTTCACCCGCACCAAGCACGGTGCCAACCGGCTGGCACAACAGCTTGAGAAGGATGGCCTGAGCGCCGCGGCGATCCACGGCAACAAGAGTCAGGGGGCACGTACCCGGGCGCTAGCCAACTTCAAGAGTGGTGAGGTACGGGTGCTGGTGGCGACCGACATCGCCGCCCGCGGGCTCGATATCGATCAGCTGCCGCATGTGGTCAACTATGAGCTGCCGAATGTGCCGGAGGACTATGTGCACCGTATCGGCCGCACCGGTCGCGCCGGCAACGAGGGCGAGGCGGTGTCGTTGGTCTGCATCGACGAACACAAGCTGCTGCGGGACATCGAGCGGCTACTGAAGCGCAAGATTACCGAGAAGGTGCTCCCCGGTTACGAACCCGGGACCCAAGCATCCCGGCAGAGCCGATCAGGGCAGGGACGCGGCGCGCCAGGCGGACAGAGACAGGGCCGGCGATCGGGGCAACCCCAGCAGCGCCGTTCCGAAGGCCGCTCTTAGTGCAAAACGCAGCACTTCTGGTGCACAGACAGAGAGATCGAATACGCAGAAAAGAGGCGACTCCCATGCCGATCATGCCGGCCACGCCGATGGCCAGCGCCGCTCCCAGAGCAAGTCACACAAGAAGCCGACACGGCCTGCACAGCAGCGCTCAGCTAGTGGATCCCAACGTCGGCGGCGCAGTGGCGAAAAGCCGGCCCTGCTAGGCGGCTAAGCAGACAACGCCTACCACATCAAATCGTCGGGCACCTTGAAGTCAGCGTAGAGGATCATCCTCGTCATCCTGCGGCTGTGACTCATTCAGCACCAGGATGACACTGGCATCCCGCTGGCGGATTTTTTCAGCGACTACCGCCGGCACCATCGCGTAACCCTCTCCCTGTCGCACCACAGCGAGCCCGGCCATTGCTCAACAGGGGCATGCTGGCCTTCGCTGACATGGATACGCCGAATTTTGCTGCCATCCGTGAAATTGTAGGCGATCTCAGCCCCCTCTTCTACCGACACCTGATTCTGCTCGATCAGCTGGCGGATCTGCGCCACAACAGCCCGTTGCTCTGCCGGCCTGCTGCTTCTGCCGGTTCAGCTCCCGGTCCCGCGCCACCTTCTGCTGCTGTGCCTGCTGCGCCTGCTGTTTGACTTGATCACTCACAGGCCTCTTGGTTTTGCCGCTGCTGCTTGTCCTGTTTGTGTTTGGCCTTCTTGATCTTTTTGGCCTTCTGTTTAGCGATCATTCCCGCCTGTAGCAGTTGATCCTGTAGCGAATTACCCATCTGCCTCTCTGCTTTGCAATCTGGATGAAGGGGGTGATGATGATGGGCAAGGCTCAGTCTGTGCAACCGCTACCGCAGTCCTCCCCCTCCAGCACCACCAGACTGTGCGCCTCCACCTCGAATTCAGCGCGAGTGAGGTAGGGCTGCTGATCAGGGTCAGGGATGTCATCAGGGGGCAGCCCGCAGCAGTATCCACAGCCAACCGCCAGCTGATGTCCGGCGTTGCTGGCAGAGAGAAACGCTGTCGCCGCTCAGACATATTCATGATGACATGCAGATGGGCTTCACCCGGCGCGACCGCGGCGAGGGTGAAACCCAGCACCCGTGAAACCGGATCGTCCCAGGCAGGTTGCCCGAATTTCTTTCCATGCCAAGTGATATCGGTCCAGCTCGGACGCCGCCGCTGGCACACCAGGTCAAAAACTGACGCCGTTTCAAGCTTGGGTGACGTTTACGCAGAGGCGATCATGCCTCGAAGTGAAGCGCAACATCTCCCTGTTCTTGTTCGGTCAGTTCCCAGTTGAACCAGCCGACTTCATTATCCTGACACCAGGCATCTGTTATTGCCTTGCTGGCTGCGCAGCACCTCATCACCGGCCAGGATCATCGGCAACCCCTGGCTGAGCATCAGGATCGCCATGAAATTTTTCACCTTGCAGCCGCCGCAGTGCGAGGATCTCTGCATCCTCGGTCTGCCCCTCTACACCACAGTTCCAGCTGAGATTGTCGTTGTGACCATCCCGGTTGTGCTCACCGTTCGGCTGGTTATGTTTATGGTTGAAGCTGACCAGGTCCCACAAGGTGAAGCCGTCGTGGCAGGTCACGAAGTTGATGCTGTTGAAGGGGTGGCGCCCCTGGCTGTCGATAGTAGTCGCTGCTACCGCTAATGCGTGTCGCCACCTCGCCGAGGATACCAGGATCGCCGCGCACAAAACGCCGCACCACATCCCGATAACGCCCGTTCCACTCGCTCCAGCGATAGCCCGGGGAAATTGCCGACCTGATAGAGCCCGACCGCGTCCCAAGCCTCGGCAATGATGCGTTTGGTGCTCAGCACCGGTGACAGCTCGATCGCCCAGATGATCGGTGGGCTGGCCATCGGCTCGCCATCCTCGCCCCGCGACAACACACTGGCGAGGTCGAAGCGGAAGCCGTCCACATGCAGCTCGTTGACCCAGAACTCCAAGCAGCTGACCAGAAAGTTGGAAACCACCGGATTGTTGCAGTTGACGGTATTGCACGCAGCCGGTAAAGTCCCGATAGCGGCTCGGCTCCATCCGGATCGAGATGGTAGGTAACGTCGTTGTTCAACCCCTTGAAGTTGATCAAGGGC
>AASF01002113.1 GCA_000168735.1 Candidatus Endoriftia persephone str. Hot96_1+Hot96_2
CTTGATCAACGGCCAGTTCAAGCTGCGCGTCTGGTTTTCCAGTCAGACTAAAAATCCCCAGGACGCGCCTCCAAAAGAAGCGTCCCTCTGAAGCCTGCATTGCTGAGATGATCGAGCGCCTGGGAGAGCCAACTCACCATCTTGTCGTCAAATGGCACCGCCCGATAGGCGAACTCAAGGTCTCGGTTCAGCGCCCACTCAAGCAGTTTCAGCCAGGCCTCCGGCTGTTCTGCCGCAGTAATCCCGGTTGCCTTATCACCAATCGACACACCACCTTGCTGTTCAAGCAGGCTGACCAAAGAATCTGCCTGCTCGTCGTAGTTAGCACGCGCTTTTTCCATCAAAGTGATCTGCTCACGCAGCGTGTTGCGCTCCTCGAGCATTTCGCTTCGCCAACCTGAAAGCAGAAGTGCGCCACCTCCAAGCAGCAATAGAAACAGCAGCATTACCCATGATAGACCACCAGCCTTGCTCTGCTCAGCCTCTGCCTGCTGCATCTCCAGCAACCTGTTTTCGATGGCACTGTTACCCTTCTCCATCTCCTCAACAGTCTGCCGGGAAGTCTCATCGATATGTCGTCTTACCAATTTCAGATGCTGCGCCAGCAGTTTTGCGATCTGCTTGCGCAGTCGTGTTGAGCCGACTGAGGCTTCGGTCTCGCGTGCGGCATCATGCCAGCATGCGGGATGATTCCGCGATTTCACTGGCCCCATCGAGCAGTTGTACGCTTGGTGTCTCATCCATATTCATGCTGTCGACGAAACTGGCTATCGGGCTCACCCTCAGGCTCCAGCTTCAACATGCTGATGACGATCGTCGAAGTCGCTTACGTGTCGGAGATTTCTGTCGGGCAAACACTTCCAACTGCACCGAGCGCATTGACACTGTTCAGGCTTCAGTTTCTCGGAGTGGGAGGTGTACATCATCACCGGGATCGATGCCGTCTCCGGATTGAGACGGATGAACTTCAGTGCCTGGATGCCGTCCATCACTGGCATGTGATAGTCCATAAATACCGCATCAGGCTGCGCCTTTTTGAGGAATTCAATCGCTTCCTTGCCCGAGCCAACCTCACTGACATCGACATGAAAACTGTCCAGTTTCTTTGCCAGAACCCGGCGCGCCGTTTTGGAATCATCGACAATCAGTGCATGCTTCTTTTTCAACGTCGAACTGCCTCCTAGCCGCTGCTAATTACCCCGCAGTTTCTCACTAAACTCATTCAATTAACTGAGGAATAATTCTCGATACTAGTCTATTTCCAGCCTTATCGACAAAGAGAGCGATGAATATGAGTGCTTTGACTCAAGAACAGTGTGAGGCTTGCAGAGCCGATGCCCCGCAAGTATCTGAATCTGAACTGGCCAACCTGATCAAACTGATTCCAGATTGGAACATCGAAGTCAGGAATGGAGTGATGCAACTCGAAAAGGTTTTTTCCTTCAACAACTTTGAAGAAGCACTCGCTTTTACCAACAAGGTCGGAAGAATTTCAGAGGCCGCAGGACACCACCCCGCTGTTTTGACCGAATGGGGCAGGGTGAGCAAATTTTAACCTGGTGGTCGCACAAGATTCGCGGTCTGCATCACAATGACTTCATCATGGCAGCCAAAACCGACGCCATCCAAACCCTCTAAGGAGCCGCAGATTAAGTCTGGACGAAGTCGATTGTGATTCAGAATATTCAGATTCAAGGCACAAATCGCACCTAAAACTACCACTCCCTACTCACGCCCTCCCCTACATCTCTGTCGGGGATAGCTGGCTATTGCGAACGACGGCATGGATCCAGGAGGTAGAGTCACGCATGGAGCCGTTGCCGAGATTTGCCACGCAGAAGCTGGATAGTCTGGGCACAAGATACGCGTTCATGACTTGATCAGGGGCTCCCTAAACTAAAAAGCCGCGCAGGATGCGCGGCTTTTTAGGATTGTCGTGGCAGCATTCAGACTCAGGAGAGTACGTCCTTTTTCTGCTGCTCCTCTTTCTGCCGATGGATCTCGATCTCGGCCTTACGAACGCATTTCAAGAAATCTCACGACGCTCCTTGAGGCGCTTCTCCTCTGCTCCCGGTTTGACCGCGATGGTCTCGTCGCCAAACAGGATCTGTTTCAGCAAACGGATGCCAAAACTCATCAGCGCCAGATCCTCTTTCTCCACAGTCGAGTAGAAAGCGTCATCCATATCGTAGGAGGCCTTGAAGGAATCACTCAGCACAAAGCGACGAAACCGGTCCATGTCGTAGCAACACATGAAGAAGAATTGCAGGCTGGTATCGGAAGGTCGTCCAATTGAAGGCCCTGCCGATTTCTTCTTCAGAATCAGCTGCATCCATTCACGATTAATCTGGTCGTACTGCTCGACCTGCTGCTCCTTTCGGTAGTCAGTGACGCTGATTTCCCGATCTTCTTCATGACCTTTGCAGTGATCCTCCTTGACCAAAAAGTATCGCGCCTCATCTTCGGTTGCGCCCGCCTCACGAATCGCCATATGGCCTACCGGATAGTAACGACAGGCGGTGGGACGATCATTGTAGACACTGCAGCCCTCATCCGTGACAAACAGGCAGGCACCATCATTATCGGTACGCAGTTTGATACCGGGGGATACCGTCCTTATCCATCTCAAAGGGAACCGTGTGGTTCTTCAGGAAATCGGTGACGCTCATACCCAGATTATCTTTCAGGCGCAGGATGTCATAGGGGCGTGAGCTGAATATCTGCACTTTTGCAGCAGGCATTGAAACAGGAGATGCCCTTGTAACAGCGGAATTTAAGCTTGCTGCCAGGCTCCATAACGGTCGGCACCAAGTCACTTTTAAAGGGAATGTCGAATTGTTCGCTCATTGTTTAGACCTCGCTACAAAGTCTGCCAATGAACGCGAATGAACGCGAAATGAAATGCAGATGCGGAAAAAATGGCGGTATTGGACTTCAGCTGCTCATTAACGATGAGCATCCGATCCACGCGATTGCGCAATTTTAATACAAAACAAAGCGCTGCGTTAATTGGCGTTTATTTGCAGACTGATGAAAAAGGCCCGGACACCTTACGGCATCCGGGCCTTTCACGCCATCAGACTGTCAAGCAATGCTTACTTGAACAGCTTAGACTTATCGACCAGATCGACGTGAGCGCGTTTGAAGCACTTGAAGGTCTTGGTCTCTTTGTCGTAGATGGAGTTCACAAAGCACTTCCAGTTTTCTTCGTCAACGAAGTTTTTGTCCATGCGGTAGTAGAAGCCAGGATAACGGCTCTCCTCACGGAACTGGATGTGTTTCATGTGAGCTTCAGCAGTCAGGATGCGGTGATAGTTCTCCCAAGCACGCAGCAGCTCGTGGAGGTCTTTCGCACGCATCTTCAGAGCGTCTTCCTTTCAGCTCGGCCAGCTTGTGCTCGGCAAATTCCAGCATGTTGGCATTGGTGGTGTAGTAGGTAGCAACACCAGCAACATACTCATCCATCAGCTTCTGCAGGCGGAACTGCAGCATTTTCGGCGTGATGTAGTTGGGGTGGGAGTCGATAGCGGTGGAGTAGTCCTTGTGCTCCAGGAAGTTACGCACCGGACGGTAGATCTCTTCGATCAGCTCGTCAACGCTGGTGTCCAGCTCAGGCTTGTGGTCCTTGTTGTCCATCACGAACTTGACCATGGACTTGGCACACATGCGACCCTCGGCATGGGAGCCGGAGGAGAACTTGTGGCCAGAGGCGCCAACGCCGTCAGCAGCGGTGAACAGACCCTGAACGGTGGTCATGCCACGGTAGCCCCAGTTCCAGCCCTTCGGCAGGTGCTCGGGAACGCCGTCCATCGCCTCGTCGGTGGGCGCGCCCACATCGTCAGGACCGGAAACCCAGATGCCGCAGCAACCGGAGTGAGAACCCAGCAGGTAGGGTTCGGTGGGCATCAGCTCGGAGTTCTTCTTCTCAGGCTCGATGTTCTCACCAGCCCAGATACCGCACTGGCCGATACACATGTCGAGGAAGTCTTCCCATGCCTCTGCTTCCAGATGCTTAACCTCGCGGGGAGACAGAGTCTCACGCAGGTTGGCGAGGGCGGTAACGGTGTCCATCCAGATGGGACCGCGACCTTCCTTCATCTCCTTCAGCATCAGGTGGTTACGCAGGCAGGATGCAGGAACGGCAGCCTGGCCGTAAGGAGGATAGTCGTCCAGCATCTCCTTGTTGCGATCCATGTACACTTCGCCATAAGCGTTGGTGGCCCTTGGACTTGAACAGCAGGAACCATGCGCCAACAGGACCGTAACCGTCTTTGAAACGGGTCGGTACGAAGCGATTTTCCATCAGGGTCAGCTCGGCACCAGCCCTCAGCAGCCATGGTGTAGGTGGAACCAGCGTTCCATACGGGGGTACCAAGGCACGGCCCTGACCCTCACCCACGGAGCGGGGACGGAAGATGTTTACGCAGCCACCGGCAACCAGCAGGCAAGCCTTGAACTTGTAAACATACAGTTTGTGCTCACGCACGGAGAAACGCGACAGCACCCGGCGATACGGTTCGGATCGTTCTTATCGTTAACCAGCTTAACGATGAAGATACGCTCCTGGATGTTGTCCATACGCAGTGCTTTCTTGGCGGCCTCAGCGACGATCCACTTGTAGGATTCGCCGTTGATCATGATCTGCCACTTACCAGAGCGTACGGGCTTGCCGCCGTCCTTCAGTGAGGTCATGCCCTTGGAGCCGTCATAACGCTCACCGTTCTCGTCGGTCTTCCAGATCGGCAGACCCCACTCTTCGAACAGGTGAACGGATTCATCAACGTGGCGCCCCAGGTCGTAGGCCAGATCGTCACGGGTGATGCCCATCAGGTCGTTGGAGACCATGCGAGCGTAGTCCGCAGGATCCTGATC
>AASF01002112.1 GCA_000168735.1 Candidatus Endoriftia persephone str. Hot96_1+Hot96_2
CATCTTTCTCCATTATCGACCAGCACAGTCGTCTCGATCTTACGAGTATCGAGTGGCGGCACACCCAATACAGAACGGGAGAAGTCCGGACTGTCCTTGTTTATCTCAAGATCCATACGAATTCTATCGTCGGGGGTTATATGAGGCGTGACGTCTAGCTTCAATACTGCCTCTTTAAAACTCACAGAGGTCGCACCACTTGATGTGGCTTCCTGATAAGGAATCTCTACGCCCTGTTTGATAGTTGCCTTATTCTGATCCGAAGTGATAACACGCGGGCTTGAGATTACCTCACCTTTGCCCTCCGACTGCATCGCAGAAAGCTCCAACTGCAATAAATAAGAACCCACTTTACCAACCAGGAAGTTGATGGCACCAGAGGGCGCTGTAGCCGGCAGGTTTACCATCAGCGCCTCATTTCCAGAGCCGGCGGGGATTTCAATACCGGCGGCAATCGGCTGGCCGGTAGTCGTTGTCATAAAAGTGCCCTTATCAATACCGAATGAGGAGATATGGCCAGGCATTCCACCAGCAATCAAGGCTTCATTACTACCCGCACTGGCACTGGTAGTTGCACCAAATCGCACACCCAACGCTTTGGTAAAGTCATTGTTGGCAATCACGATCCTGGACTCAATCAGAACCTGACGCACTGGAATGTCAAGCCTTTGCAGCAGTCGGCGAATATCTTCAAGCTTTGAAGCAGTATCCTGCACCAGTAGGGTATTGGTCCGCACATCTACTGTAACGTTACCGCGCTCAGACAGCAGACGATTCTCGGAGGATTTCAATAATGAAGCCAGATCAGCGGGCCTTTGGCATAGTTAACCTGGATAAATTCCGATCTCAGCGGGGCAAGCTCTTCTATCTTTTGCTGCGACTCCAGCTCCAACTGCTCACGCGCCGCAATCTCCTCAGTTGGCGCGACCATGATGACATTATCATTGCGCCGCATTGAGAGGCCCTTGGATTTGAGAATGATATCCAACGCCTGATCCCAAGGGTACATTTTTCAGGCGAAGAGTGATCCGTCCACCAACAGTATCGCTAGTCACTAGATTGAGGCCGGTAAAGTCGGCCAATAACTGCAACACCGATCGCACTTCAATATCCTGAAAATTGAGCGATAGCCGATCTCCCGAATAGACTAACCGCTCTTTCTGCAAAGCTTCCTTTTCAGCTTTGCTCAAAGGTCGCAATTCCACAGCAAATACATCATTTGCTTGATACGCCATGTATTCGTATTCGCCTGTTGTGGAGATCGAAACAATAACATTTTCCCCTCGCGGCCTTGTTTCAATCTTTGTCACTGGCGTCGCGAAATCAACCACATCCAGGGGTTTGCACCAAGGATGACGGCACAGTCACACCAAAAAACTCCATCAATACCTGACCACCCTCTTCCCGCACATCAACTGCGATAGTAGGATCTGAAAACGTCACCAAAACGCGGCCCTCTCCATCTGTTCCGCGCCTAAAATCGATCTCCTCAATGCTATCGGCCTGTCCAGCTGCTTTAGCAGCTACTGCAGTCGCGACTTGAGGTTCTTCTGTGCCTTTCTCCGGTGACTCAACCAATCCCCGGTTGCCCGCATCCAAGGTCAACACCACATCCAAGCCATCTACCTTGAGAGTAAATGCTACTGTGCTGATCAGGTTGATCACCACCCGCGTTCTGTTTCCAGCCTCAAGGGGCTGTGACACTTTGTACGGCTCCCAACACCAATCGGCAATGTTTTATAGTCCGAGCGCGCTACTTACTTCTGCAAAGTCCAAGGCGATTCGCGCCCGGCGATTCGGTCGTAAAGCTGGCTGGCAACACAATCTTTTCGGAAAGTGACAACCTGAGCTGAAGCTGATCGCCGGGGAGTGCGGAGAAATCGATAGATTTCAGCTGATTATCTGCAAACGCAGTTACCGGAAGAATCCACAGGGTAAGCAATAGGTACAGGAACCACTTGGGCTTTATCCCTCGTGACGGCGTGTTGACGCCTTTCTTCCCAGTCCGCTCCTGATTGCCGCTGGGCAAACCATTCATTTCATAAATCCTCTGGATTATTCCGTCAACGCAAGGGAGGCCAAGCGCTCACGATATCCGCCTAAACCATCCTGAACAATTTCCGTCAGGTCTATCTTCTCTTCCGAAATCACAGTCACCCGCCCATGATTCCGCCCCATGTAATTCCCAGCCCGCACCCTGTGAATCGTGCCTTCAGGCGTCTGCACCAAACCCCAAGTGGTTCCATCCTGCTCCAGAGTACCAACCATTCGAATCGAGTCGAGCGGGAAGTGTTCCAACTCCTCCTTACGTCGATTGAAGTTAGGCGAAACACCATCATCCACGGTAACCCGGTCAATCTCTGTCTGTTGGACCTCCGATGAAAAGGGATCACGTCGCCCCCCACTCTCATACAAGAAGGTATCAATCTGTTGCACTTCTGGCAGAGGATCTATACGGGGCGGTGTCGCTGACTTGGTATCAGCAACGAAGCGTTCCAGGTCATCAACACGGGACTCAGTACACCCTGCCATCATAAAAAGCGGCACCAGAAC
Organism: Candidatus Endoriftia persephone str. Hot96_1+Hot96_2; assembly: GCA_000168735.1. GTDB lineage: Bacteria > Pseudomonadota > Gammaproteobacteria > Chromatiales > Chromatiaceae > Endoriftia > Endoriftia persephonae. The sequence goes on from AASF01002112.1 coordinate 2,554, forward strand.
AAACCACCACTTTGAGCGCATAAGTAGGAGAGGAGAGCATCATTGTTCCTCCTCCTCGGTTCATATAGCGGTAGGGTTCTTAGCTGTTGCCNGTCCAATATCAGGCGGCCATCATCTGCCCCCGCTGTTCTCTTTTTCCGGTGCGAGATATTTACATTATGTATGGTGACAATTCGTGGCAGGGCAGCCAGACCACTTATAAAATCTACCAAACTCATGATAATAACCATTCACCTTGATCTTGATTGGTAACTCTGCATAGAATTCTCGTGGCACCTCTCCTTGAGGCTTATACAGTTCGAATTCCAGACCTGCTGCCAGCCCAGTCTGCGAAACATCGACCAACAGATCAGCAACCTCGGTTTTATTCGGCAACTGGCGCAACATGGCACCGAACGATTGCTTCATCTCTTCAAGCTGCTTTTTATAGGCATCAAGATTCGCCGCCTTCGATTGCTTCTCGACGAATTCATCACGCAACTTCAACTCTTTCTGTTCAACCTGTTTCAGCTTTTTGAGCTGCTTTTCAGTATCCACATAATATCCGACGGCCCCAACCAGCACGCACACGATCAATACCAGGATAAGCTTGACCACCATCGGCCATTGGCCAATGTTGTTAAAATCGAGTTCATTGAGCTCCTGTAGGTTCACTTGTCTTCCTCCCTATTTTGGGAGATGCTGCTGCGCAACCAGCACAAAATGACTAAGACCAGTACCAGTCTCTTCTTTATTTTCGATCAAGTTAAGGTTGGGTTTGCCTAGCCATTGGGATGCCTCGATTTTGCGCATAAATGCAGAGACCCTGGCATTAGATTGCGCCCGCCCTGTAATCTTCACCCGTGTTCCCGACTGACTGACTTTGGTCAGATAGACCCCTTCCGGCAGAGTCGCAACCAACTCATCAAACAGATGGACTATCTGAGGCCGGCTACTTTGCAACTCTTGGATAATATTCATTCGTGCCAACAACCCCGCCTTTGTTCTGCCAAGGTCGCTGATCTCCTTGATCTGCTGCTCAACAACAGCAATCTCCCTCCCAAGGAAAGCGTTGCGGCTATCCTGAGCAGCAATCAAGCTCTGAATATGCATATGCAATGAGATGATGGCGATGACCGTCACCACAACAGCCGCCATCAGCATGAAACCAAACTCCCGCTGCCGTTTTTTGCGCTCCGCTTCACGCCACGGAAGTAGATTGATACGCGCCATTAATCGAAACTCCTCAGGGCTAGCCCACAAGCTATCATCAAGGCTGGAGCATCTGCGCTAAGCGCCTGTGGCTTCACTTTGGACGACACTGACATATTGGCAAATGGATTTGCCACCGAGGCAGGCGTGCTCAACTTCTCCTCGATCAACTCATCGACACCGGGAATCGATGAACTGCCACCTGCCAACACAATGTGTTCAACACTGCTGTAGGCACTGGATGAAAAGAAGAACTGGAGCGAACGACTCACCTGCTGCGCCATCGCCTCTTTAAATGGCTCCAGCACTTCGGGCACATAATTGTCCGGCAAACCACCCTGGCGCTTTGCCATTCCTGCCTCTTCCAATGAAAGCCCATACCGCCGTTGAATCTCTTCGGTAAAGCTGCCGCCCCCCAAAATTCTGCTCACGTGTGTAGATGATCTTGTTGTTGTGCAGAACGTTGAGGGTAGTGGTGGTAGCGCCAATATCGGCCACGGCAATAGTCTGGTCAACCCCATGCTCAGGCAACTGGTCAACGAGTTGAGAACATGCATTCTCCATCGCATAGGCTTCAACATCGACGATTGCCGCCGTCAGCCCGGCCAACTCCAAGACAGCAACCCGATCGTCTACATTCTCACTACGCGACGCCGCCAGTAGCACATCCATCAACTCCGGATTTTTTTCCGATGTTCCCAGCACCTCAAAGTCGATATTGACCTCCTCCAAGGGGTAAGGGATGTACTGATCAGCTTCCAGCTGGATCTGGCTCTCCAATTCCTGGTCTGACAGGGCGGCGGCATAGAGATCACCTTGGTGATAACCGCCGACCCCGAGACGGCCACCGCCGCCTGCTTTGCCTTGGAAGCAGAACGCCGCAGCACAGCCTTGATCGCCTCTCCCACAGCGTCAACATCGGCGATGTTTTTTTCAACAACTGCATTTGGCGGCAAAGGCTCTACACCATAGGCCTCCACCCGGTACATGGCGCCACCACGGCCGGCATTCGAGGAAAGCTCCAACAATTTTACTGTCGTAGAGCTGATATCAATCCCAACCAGAGGTGGTTTTTTTCTACCGAAGAACATGCGGGTTTCCTGAAAAGCCTTCCCCAAGCCCCAAAACCGAGGAATCTCTTTAACTAGAGTAGTTAACTATATAGCAGCAAATGATTTTTTTGTGAAGCCGTTTTTTGCCAGCAACCACAAACCCTCTGCCAAGTTCTGTTAGTATATCGCTTCTCACAAACACTGGGATAATCTGAGCGAGAAACAGTGACCTGCGCCGCGGCAAAATAACCAACAGCATTTATTGGAACACGCAACTTTTCCGCGCAGCACGCGACTAACGGAGAGATCTTTGTCCTCAGTCATCCCCCTGATCGACCAAGAGCCCAATGGCTCGATCTACGAGCACTCCATTCTGGGTCTCCCAGGACCCCTTTTTTCTGTGATGTAGCGCATGAAGCCACTGCATAAAATCGTAAAATTCATCCTTCTCCCGGCTCTCGTCATGTTTTTGCTGGGCCTGTCCGGTATCTACGGCACCTACCTTTATCTAAAGCCTGACCTGCCATCCATCGATGTTCTTAAAGACATCCATTTTCAGGTCCCGCTTCGAATCTACAGCAACGACAAC
>AASF01002111.1 GCA_000168735.1 Candidatus Endoriftia persephone str. Hot96_1+Hot96_2
CGAATCGCCCTTGATCCGAGCCAGTTGAGGGGGTGTTTCCTTACCATTTTTTTATGCCCTTAAAGCGGAAAGTGGATTTTACTTCTTGGCTACTGATTGTCAATTTTTTGTGAATGCGATCAATACAATTCTGCTGCATCTGCCAGGAACGTGACCCATTTCTCACGCCGGTGGCGCAAACTTCAAAGGGTTATCTCAGCCTATTCCGAATCATGCACCGGCCAGAGAGAGGGTGTGGTGGCGCAGGCGGTAGCGGCGTTATGGGCCTGCATCGCAGAGATCCCCCAGGCCATCGCCATCTGAGTCGATGTCCCCAATATTGCTGACCAGCGGACAGGAATCCTCGGCATTGAGCATCCCATCGCCATCGTAGTCATCCCCCGCCTGCAGGCCCCACTGAGGGTGTCGACCCAGATCTTTCCAATAGCTGGGCAGGCTGTCCCAGGGGTTGTCCAGGCTGTCATCGGTGATGTAGAGATAGCCGAAGTTCCACTGCACGGCCCCGGTTAGCCATCGCCTGCATCTGCGCCCGCATCCGGCACATCATAGCATCAGTGCAGTGGTCTGCCCTGGCGCCGCTGTCTGGGTCCAGTCGCTCGGCTGGCTTGCACTGAGCCAGTGCGCATAATCTGACTCAAAGGTCACCGCATTATCGACACCATTGTCACCCGTCACATAGGCCTGATCGGTCGCCGTGCCAGGGTTGGCCACAATGAAGTTCAGCCCAAGCCCACGGGCATAGGCGGTCAGATCTTGATAGATGGCGGCTTGTTCTGCGCCTGTTGCCGCCTCATCGAAGAAGATGCCGTGGATGTCGAAGTTCTGCGCATAGCTGAGGATATCGCGCTTCATATCGTCCAGGGGTGCGGGCTGTTGTAACAGCCCTGCCGAAGCGACTGAATTTGGCCCAGCCNAGGTGGGCAAACGTAGCCGATGATGCGCACCCCAGCGTCGCGTAGTTCGGCCAGTCCGATCTGATAGTCTGCGTTTGGTGTGCCCAGGCTGGTCGGGGTTGTGCCGGGACCGTTGGCCGGATTGATGATCGCGGTGATATCGACCCGGCTCTGTGCGGCGGCCACATCATCCCAGAGGTAGCTAAGCGAGCATCCCAGTGGCTCGGATAGCTATAGAGCGGCAACAGGATTCCCGGGCGGCTTCTCGGCCGCCGCCAACCGCCCCTCGAACGTGGGCCCTGGGTCAGCAGCCTCGGGGTTGCCGCTTATCGGCAGGGATCAACCGATCACTCTGTACGGCTGTTCTGTAGGCGGAGTAGCCCTTCTCACCCGTGGCCACCGCCTCATCACCATAGCTGCATGCAAAGATGGCCCAGTCGTACTCCTTGTCCTCGCCTGAAGCCAGGAGAGCATGCCGATATTGTTTTGGCTCAGATAGGGCGAACAACAACTGGATCCAGCTATTCTTCTCCACCAGATTGGCCCCTGCATTGGTCTGGGTCGCCACCTCATTGATCGCTACGGGTTTGTCTGCAAGGGCACGCAGACGCGCCAGCATCGCATCGAACACCTGGGCCGGTGTGCGCCAGGTCTGATCGGCGGCACGACTGGCCCAGTTGTAACCGTCGATGCCGAGCCAATCTACATAGGGCATCTCCCGGATAGTAGTCTTCCGCAATCCAGCCATAGCTGCCGTGATCACTGGCATTGACCGACCAGACCCACTGCACATGTTCCCGGCCCAGGCCGATCGCCGTTGCCGCATCGTGGACATGCCGCCACATAGCGATATAGTCGGCCGGGTTCTCACCCACAGAGCGGGCCGACCAGGGATACCAGTTGCCATTCATCTCATGGGCCAGGCGTATATAGACCCGCCGGTCATCCGTCGTGCCAAACTGTCCATCCGGACCACTGAGAAAGCCCTTTAGCCCATCCATCCAACTGGTGAGGTAGGCATCATGGTCACCATTGGCGATATCCGCCTCGATGCTCTCCGGATCGACCCCATCCAGATAGGGGCTCCCAGCTGATCAGCGGCACATTGCCATTGTTCCAGATATTGGGCAGTTGGTAGGTCACCAGATTGTTGCGCTGCGACTCGCCAAAACTGGTAAAGAGAGTCACCACCGCATGCTGTTTGTTGTTCTGCCAGGCTTCCATAGCCTGCAAGTCCGGAATCGCCCAGCCCTGATTACCGTGGTAGACGCCCAGCAATGTAGTGCCACTCGCCCCCTGCCCTGGAAATACCGTGGCATCCAATGGACTAGTGGCGGCATAGAACTCGCTCAGGTTGTAAAAGCCATCACCATCCGCATCGAGACCGGCATCTGCGGCATACAATGGATCCAAACCATATTGGAGCTCCCATAGGTCAGTCATCCCGTCGTTGTCATCGTCCAGATCCTCACTATCGGGAATACCATCGCCATCGGTATCAACTGGACCCAGCGTGACAACCTCAACCTGCCGCACGACACTGGCAATATGCCCCGCTGCGTCGGTGACGCTGTAGGTCAGGGTGTAGCTGCCAACGACCGTCGTATCGACACTGCCCGTCACCTGAATGCTGGCCGTCAGGTCACCGTCAAAGGTGTCACTGGCCGTGGCACCGGGATCGGTGAAGCTGCTACCCGCCTCGATGCTGAGCGGATTGGCGCCCAGCAGGGGTGATCACCCGGATTGGAGGCAGCGACCACCGTGACGGTGCGGGTCGCTGTGGGCGCTGTTACCAGCGGGCGTCGGTGACACTGTAGGTCAGCGTATAGCTGCCCGCAGTGGGCCGGGTCCACGCTGCCCGTCACCTGGAGGCTGGCCGTCAGGTCGCCGTCGAAGTGCGTCACTGGCCGTGGCACCCGGGATCGGTGAAGCTGCTGCCCGCCTCAAGGGTGATCGGATTCGCGCCCAGCAGGGTGATCACCGGATTGGAGGCAGCTGCCACCGTGACGGTGCGGGTCGCTGTGGCACTGTTACCAGCGGGCGTCGGTGACGCTGTAGGTCAGGGTGTAGCTGCCCGCCGTGGCCGGGTCCACGCTGCCGCTCATCTGAATGCTGGCCGTCAGGTCGCCGTCGAAGGTGTCACTGGCCGTGGCACCGGGGTCGGTGAAGGCGCTACCCGCCTCGATGCTGAGTGGATTGGTGCCCAGCAGGGTGATC
>AASF01002110.1 GCA_000168735.1 Candidatus Endoriftia persephone str. Hot96_1+Hot96_2
CGAATCGCCCTTGATCAAATTCACAGCACTGCAACACCTCATCACCTGCGAAAACTGGCAAGCCCTGCTGCTGGCTCCCGTGCTTGGGCGCACAGCACTGGTGCTGCTATTCCTCACTACGCCCTATGTCCGGTCAAACGGCCTTGGAAGCCTGCTCTCAGGCCATTTGCCCCCGCCGCGTGAGCCTAGTCGTGACTCTTTCCACTCTGGCTGCGGTTCCCGATCTTTATTGGCATCCCAGGGTTTTGGCTGCTGTTTACCATGGCGGGCATATTCTTTCTGCTACGCACTCTCATGCTGAGGCGAATCGGCGGTACCACCGGCGACACCGCCGGGGCGTTGGTTGAGATTACCGAAACAATGATGCTGCTTACTGCAGCCCTGATGGCATGACTATTTTTCCCGAAAGCAGCCTGTTCACGGCTAAAGAACGATAATCGCCTCTTTGGAGTAGCCCGACTCCTGGCCATCCTTGTCCACCACTGTCACCGCAAAGAAGTGGCTGCCCAAATCCGCCAGCTCGATCTCGAACACGGTCTCTAGGTTTGGAACCCAGTGGCGATCCGGATAGTCGCCGGAGTTGAGCCCGTGGTAGACATAGTAACCTGTGACGTCGTCGCTCTTCTCAATCGACCAGGAGAGTCGCACCGGGTAGCTGCACTCACCCGCCTGTGCGTCACAGGGAGACACGGATATCAACCAGCGCCGATGCAATCTCGCCGTTCTCGTCCTCAATCTGATAGACGAAGGAATCGCTCCCTTCAAAACCCGCATGCGGACTGTAGATCACCGAGCCATTGGCCTCGACGACCAGCTCCCCGGCATTCGGCCAGCTGATAATGTCGAGCCTGACAATCTCAGCATCGGGAGAGTTGTCATTTTCCAGCACCGGAATCACCACATTGGCGTTCTTCGTCGTTGAAACAAAGTCGGGGTTGGCCTCAGGCGCACTTTTCTCCACCACCGGGGTGCTAATCTCAACAGGATTGGACGTCACCGTGCTGACGCCGGACTCTCCAACAAAGCTGTTGTCCACAGCCTGAGTATCGATAACGCTGCTGTTAGAAGTGGATACGCTCTGCAGGGTTACACTATCGGTCCCACAGCCCGTCAGTGCGGTGGCGGCCAGCAGGCTGAGTGCAAAAAACGTGTTGTACGAGTAGCTTGACATGGTTTCCTGTTGCTCCGGTTGGTCACTGTCAGGAAGCTTACTCTGCTGCAGGAATAAGTATCGTGACCGAGCAGTCGGAACCCGGGGGAACCCGGTTCACACTTCATCCACCTTTGCGCTTAAACTGTGATTTCAGACACTTACCAGCCGCTGATGAACATCATCAAGTGCAACAGGAAAGATAGTCACTGACCCCGTCGAGCAGAAACTGCACAGCCAGGGGCGATCAGGATCATGCCCATGAGTCGCGCAATCGCCTCCAGCCCCCGCACGGGGAGAACACCCGATAGAGAAAGGTCGAGGCCAGCAAAATAGTAGAAGTCGCCAACCAGGCGAGTAGTGCCGCAATTAATAGTGTGCCACGGGCGTCAGGTTCCGTGGCGGTAAATACCAGCAATACCGCCAGCAGCGAAGGACCGGCGATAAGCGGCACTGCCAGAGGCACCAGCAGCGGTTCATCCTCGAACTCATCATCCGCTGCCGCCTCCTTCTCAGGAAACACCAACCGCAAGGCGATCAGAAACAGAATGGCGCCACTGGCGATGGTTACCGCCGCCCGGCTCAAACCAAACAGGCTCATCACTGTCCCGCCAAAAAAGACAAACAGCAGGATCACCACTAGGGCCAGCAGCAGCTCCCGCGCCAGCACCACCCGGCGCCGCTCTTCCGTCACCCGCGCCAGGATCGACAGAAACACCGGGATATTGCCGAACGGGTCCATGATCAGAAACAGGGTAATCGCTATCGATAGAATCTCCATCGCCCCGGCACAGCTCACCTACTATTTGGCTCAGCAAGTCGCCAAGCATACGCTGAACACTTTCTCTATATAGTGGTTCAATATCAGCTGGATGACAGCCAGCCGTAGGATGCTCTAGAGAGACACAACCAGCTGGTGGATTGACTAAAATTCCAATAGGGGAATTGTTCGCAACCAGCCCGTTGCCTATCAAGAGGAGGTCGACCATGAAAGCTGCCATGTTATTCACCGGAAGTGGACCTATTGTGATTCTCACCTCGTACGCCTCACTGGAGGACCCAGCATTGCTGAAGCGACTGGATGGCAAGGGGATCAGCAAATTCCTCGCCTTTGATGTACCAATCGAGATGGCGGAGGCCCGCTACGGCGGTCATTTCCAGAACGTACTGCACAACCTGCACGAGAGCGATGACCCTGAGGGTTCTGGACTACAACGGCCAACGTGCAATGCAGTTGTTTAGTTTCAAGGAGTTGGGAGAGCCCGTCTACCACGAGGCCGCATAACGCGGAGAAACTTCTAGGGCCCAGATCAGTTGGGCCCGTTCTCCTGCTGACCCGCCCATAAACGGGCTAGACCGCCGCCGCTGTGCACGACTTCGTAATAGAGCTTTTCCAGCTCATTCTTGTGCTGGGTTTCTTCGTTGGCGAGAAACGCCAAACAGCTCTTTGATTGGGCCGGAGTTGCTGTTGTCAGCCAATGAGCGGTATTGCTCCATAGCGGCATGCTCACGGCCGAGCGCATACTGGAGTACCGACTGGTCGTCCGGTTTCGCCCCCAGGTCGGGAAGCTGGATGGCATCCGAAAACCTGTGATCACTGGCCGGCGTCTTCATCTTTATCTTAAGCTGCTGCTCGATATCGGGTCGGGAGCGCAGCTCACAGAAGAGATCGTAGTGGCGCTGCTCCTCCTCCGCCAACTCCTCAACCAGCCAGCGAATCTGCTTGCTCACCTTGGGGATCAGATCGCGATAGAAGTCTCGTGCCGTTCGTTCAAACTCGATGGCGACAGCCAGGATCTCATCCAGGCTCTTCTGTGACTTCAGTCTGTCGTGACCCGGAGGCGTTGCCCTCACTCATGATCCGCCCTCTCCTTCAAATTCAGCCAGCCGTCGATGCTGGCCGCAATTCGGTGTCCATCCGCCACCGCGTGCACCACGTCCGGTCCGTTGACACAGTCGCCAGCGGCCCAGAACCCATCCACTGAGGTACGAACGTTTTCATCCACCTGGATACGTCCCCGGTTCCACGCCAACTGTTCGGTCAGCGCATCACCCAACAGACTGACATCCGCCATCTGGCCGATCGCCTCGACCACCATCTCACCGGGGTGGAGCTGTTCGTCAGACTCGTCATAACTGGGGGCGAAGCGTCCCTGCTCATCGAAGATGGAGCGCACCCGCCAGCTTTTCAGCCCCTTCAGTTCGTCCTCCTCCACCACAAACTCCTGGGGGCCGCGGGCGTCGAGAATCTCGATCCCCTCCTCATGGCACTCCTTGATCTCCACCGGATCGGCCAGGAAGTGGGCCTGATCCTCCAGCGCGGTGACCGTCACCTGCACCTCGCCAAACTGCTGCTTCTGCAGTCGGGCCAAAGAGCGGGCAATATCCATCGCCACGTTGCCGCCACCAATCACCACCGCCTGTCGCGGCAGCTCGAACGGCTGCTCGTCGGTGATGGCACGCAACAGCTCCACCGCTTTCTTCACCTGGGCATGGTCGCTGCCTGGAATACGGGTGGAACGCCCCAGGTGCAGGCCGATAGCCAGTGCCACAGCGTCGTAATCTCGCTGCAGCTGCGGCATGCTGATGTCGACCCCAACCTGGGTGTTGCACTCGATCTTCACCCCCAGGGAGGTGATGACGTCGATGTCCCGATCCAGCATATCGTAGGGAAGCCGGTACTCCGGGATGCCGTAGCGGGTCATACCGCCCGGCTTCTCCCGCGCCTCGAACACGGTGACCTCGTGCCCCTTGCATGCCAGGTCATAGGCGGCGGTGAGCCCGGCGGGGCCGGCGCCGATGATAGCGATACGGTGACCGGTCAGGTAGTCGACCTTGCCCTCGGCAGCGATCGCCTTGACGCGCGCATGGCCCACCGCATCCATGGCGTAGCGTTTGAGCCAGCGGATCGCCACCGGGTCGCCGCGGCGACCGATGGAAGCAGGCGCTCTCAACAAACGGCGGGTGCAGACCCCGGGCCGCAGACGTGGGAGAAGGGGTTGGAGCGGTAAATCCAAGCGTACTGCGCCTTCCAGATCCTCCTGCCAGATGGCGCGGATGTACTCCGGCGCATCCATATGGGTCGGACAAGCATCGTGGCACATCCCACACTGCACAGCAGCGGGAGGCACTTTCCAAGCACACGCACTGCTGCAAGGGGTAAAACCGGCAACAATCTCCGTCAGAAATTCGTCGAGTGCGGTTGCGTCACGGCATCCAGCGTCCGCCATCGGCTTGGCGTTCCAGGTCCAGCAGGTCGGAGTCATCGGTTTTGGTCCAACCCTGACCATGGAACTCACCATGAATGCCCGATCTCATCGGGCGAGGATGAAGTAGCTGTCGAATCTGCGCGCTGGGTGCTAGGTATGCACATACTCCGCGGGAGAGAGTGATCGCCCCCGGTGGGACTAGATATCGACACAGAGCGCCGCCCCAGCAGCAGCGGCCATAGTCGATAGCCGGGCGCAGGTTGCGGATGCCCTGCACCGGATCCTCCCGCAGATGCGGCACCTTGACCATGGTGATGGCGGCGTTGTCACACACTTTCTGGCAGGAGCTGCAGCCGATGCACTTTTCGTGATCGTTGAGGTGGAAGCCGCGATAGTTCTCCGCTGCTGGCCGCGGCTCGAGCGGCTCTGTCACCGGCTTGCGGGCGAAGAACTGCAGACTCTTCAGCGGATTGAGGATACTGCCCTTATCCTTATAGTCGATGTCGGACATCAGCGGTCGACCTCCGGTGGACAGGCGTCCAGCGAGAACATGGTCTGTGCCACGTCCTCGATACGCGAGCCCACAGCGAGTTTTTCCAGCACCTGCACCGCATGCATGGATGATGGCCCACGCACATGCACCCGGTAGGGTTTAGGGCCGCCATTGGAGACCACGAAGTAGCCGAGCTCACCCTTGGAGGATTCGACCCGGCTGTAGGTCTCCCCCGCCGGCACGTTCCACGCCAGGGGATTGGGAATCGGCGCACGGAGCGGCCCTTTGATGTCAGGCAGCGCCCGCAACCACCTGGCGCAGGATGCCGGATGCTCTGCTGCAGCTCGGCGCGGCGCGGCGCACCAGGGTGCGGGCCCAGGCGTCCCCCGCATCTTGCGTGGGGATCTCGAAGTCGATCTGATCGTAGATCAGGTAAGGGTCATCTCTGCGCACATCGAAGGCCAGGCCGGTGGCGCGCAGGTTGGGTCCGGTCACCCCCCACTCCAGGGCCTGCTCCTGGCTCATCACCCCAACCCCCTTAGGCGCGCTGCACAAACACCTGGTTGGTGAAGAAGAGGTTGTCGTAGTCGGGCAGGCGCGACTCGATGTAATCGAGGGTATCGGCGAGGCGTTTGAGATACCCGGTCGGCAGTTCCCTGCGCACCCCTACCCGGGGATGTTGTAGATGCTGTAGACCCGGCCGCCGGTGAACTCCTCAAACAGATCGAGCAGAAGGTCACGGGTCCGCCACCCCCCAATTACATGGTGCTGTACATGCCCGGTGGTGGCCGCATGGCCGCCGAAGGTAAAGAGACTGCGCGGCGATGCGCGACAGCTCCGAACTGCATCACGCGGATCAAGGG
>AASF01002109.1 GCA_000168735.1 Candidatus Endoriftia persephone str. Hot96_1+Hot96_2
TTTAAACGAATTCGCCCTTGATCATGGAGCTGGCCAATATCTTCGGCTGGGACATCGATTTCGCTCTGGAGATCCGCAGTGGCGAACACTTCAGCGTGATCTGGGAGGAGGAGTTCCTGAACGGCGACAAACTGCGCGACGGCGCCATCCTCGCCGCCGAGTTCGTCAATCAGGGGCGCCGTTATCGCGCCCTGCGTTATACCGACGAGAGCGGACACTCCGACTACTTCACCCCGGAGGGGCGCAGCATGCGCAAGGCCCTTCCTGCGCGCACCGGTGGATTTCCGCCGCATCTCCTCCCGCTTCACCAGGGCCCGCTGGCATCCGGTACTCGGCAAAAAACGCCCGCATCGCGGCGTCGACTACTCCGCCAAGATCGGCACTCCAATCAAGGCCGCCGGCGACGGCAAAATCATCCACCGCGGCCGCAAGGGTGGTTATGGCCGCACCGTCATCATCCAGCACGGGCAACGCTACACCACGCTCTATGCTCATCTCTCCCGCTACAATAAAAAGGCGAAGAGTGGCAGCCGGGTAAAACAGGGGCAGATCATCGGCTATGTGGGCAAGAGCGGGCTCGCCACCGGGCCACACCTGCACTACGAATTTCGTGTCAACGGCGTCCACCGCAACCCGCTGACCGTCAAAGTCCCCGACGACCAGCCGATCGCAAAAAAGTACCGCGCCGATTTCGAAATGAAGAGCCTGGATCTCCTGGCTCAGCTGGAGACTCTCAGCCGCACAATGCTCGCGGATGCCAACTGAGGCGCTCTATATCGGCCTGATGTCGGGCACCAGCATGGATGGCATCGACGCCGTGCTGGTCGACCTGGCCGGCGCGGCCCCAAGTCTACGCGCCAGCCACAGCCACCCCTATCCTGACAAACTGCGGACAGAACTGGCCGCGCTGACCACCCCGGGCGAGAATGAGATCGACCGGATGGGCCAGCTCGACATACGCGTCGGTCGCTGTTTTGCCGAAGCGGTGAATGCCCTGCTCGAGGTGAGCAAATGCCCGACCGAATCGATCACCGCAATTGGCAGCCATGGCCAGACCATCCGCCACCGCCCCGGCTTCACTGTGCCGTTTACCCTGCAGATCGGCGACCCTAACACCATCAGCCAGGGCACCCGGCATCACTACGGTGGCAGATTTTCGCCGCCGCGACATGGCGGCAGGTGGCGAGGGGGCCCCGCTGGTCCCCGCCTTTCATGAAGTGGTGCTGCGAAGCCACCAACGCAACAGGGTAATCCTCAACCTCGGCGGCATCGCCAACATCACCTGGCTACCCGCCGAACCTGCGGCCACGATTGTGGGCTTCGATACCGGACCAGACAACGTGCTGCTCGACCAGTGGATCGAACATCAGCTTGGGAAGTGCTATGACCAGGACGGCGCCCTGGCAGCCAGCGGCAGAGTCGACCAAAAACTGTTGAACCAACTCTTGCAGGAGCCCTATTTTCAACGCGATCTGCCGAAAAGCACTGGCACAGACCATTTCAATCTGACATGGCTGGAAGCTCATCCGCAAGCACATGAGCTATCAGTGGAAACAAGTACAGAGCACCTTAGTAGAGCTCACAGCAGTTCAGCGTGACGCAAGCGGTGACGCGTCACTGCCCCCAAGCCAATGAGATGTTGGTGTGCGGCGGCGGTGTGCACAACCGTTTTCTGCTCTCCCAGGTTGCGTGCCCACCGCAGGCCGCATGAAGGTCACCAGTACCGCCGATGTCGGCGTGGATCCGGACTGGATCGAGGCCACCGCCTTTGCCTGGCTCGCCCAGCGCACCCTGAAACAGCTGCCCGGCAACCTCCCAAGCGTCACTGGCGCGAGTCAGCCGGTGATCCTGGGCGGCATCTACCCTGCCTGATCCGACAGATTTCAAGCACAAAAAAGGGCGCCGAAGCGCCCATTTTGCAGCCTGAATCCAGGCTCAAACAGAGAAGGAAGAACCGCAGCCACAAGTGGTGCTGGCGTTGGGGTTGCGAATCACAAACTGGGAGCCCTGCAGCCCCTCAGTGTAATCCACCTCGGCCCCGCCCAGGTACTGCATGCTCATCGGATCAATCAGCAAGGTCACCCCGTCGGTTACCACCTTAGCATCCCCCTCGCCTTCATTCTCATCGAAGCTGAAGCCGTACTGAAAACCGGAACAGCCTCCACCCTGGATATAGATGCGCAACATCAGATCCGGGTTGCCCTCCTCTTTGATCAGCTCAGAGACCTTGGCGGCCAGCGGGCCGAAGTAAAGACCAAAAGAGATTCATTGCTTGCTTCTACGGTACCCATCTTCGATAACCTACCATTCGCTTAGCCGGAGCACCGGCACATGAGACAATGACGGAAGTATGCTTTAACCAAGGATTTCAATCAAGTATTTGGGATCTGCAGGCCTTCTCAGGAACTCGCCGACAACTCATCTCCCGACAGTTCATCCTGATCGACCGCAGGCTCATCATAGCCAAGCCGGCGCGGCTCTGCGTCCTGCGAATGCACCAGTTGGCCATTCACCTCCGCGCCCATCGACATCTCCAACAGATCATAGCAGACCGTGCCGGTCACCCGCGCCTTGGGCGCCAGTTCCACCCGATTGCTGGCAAACACATCACCGATCACCCTGCCATTTAGCATCAGGTTGGTGACCCGCACATCCCCCTCGATGGTGCCAGATTCACTTACTGTCAGGGCCGCCTTCTCACCCCCTTCCGAGGTGACATTGCCCTTGATGGTGCCGTCAATGTGGAGACCGCCACTAAAGGTCACGTCACCCAGGATGTGGGTGCCTTTACCGATTACTGTGGCTATCTTGGGGGCTCGAAATCGTGGTCTTCTCATTACCGTACCTCGGAATATCTATTTCTATCTCAGGAAACTGGCGACCAGGGATAACTCTCACTGACTGGTGCCAGCCGCTTACCGCTGGGTTTCACCTCGATGATCAGCCGGGCCGGCTCGAAACCCTCGGGCAGGCGCAACACACCCTCTATATTCTGAAAGTAGCGAAAACGCATCTTGATGCTCGCACTACTTTTGTCCGCGAGTGCATCCAGGTTGTAGGTGGCTACCTTGCCATCCTGCACCCCCTCAACGCTGATCAGAATCCGCCCTTTGGCGACCTGACCATTCTTCAGCACCTGGCTAACCGTAAACTTGTAATTAAATTGCCCAGCCTCCAGCCCCGGCTCAAGCTTAAAGCCCTGGCACCTTGAGCCCCTCTTTTTTCTTGCTGGTGGAGACGATGCCACGCAGTGAAGACCAGCTCCTCCTCCATCTTCAATCGCTCATCCTGCAACGCCTCGATCTCCGCTTTGACCGACGCCAACGCTTTCTTGTCAACCTGTGCCGCCTGCTCCGCCATGGTCAGCTGGCGGCGCAAATCATTGCGCTCCGCCTCAACCACGGCCAGCTGCTGCTGCATCTCAGCATGTGTCTGAAGCGTCTCTGACGAGAGCCGCTCACCGCCCAACTGATAACCCGCCCCCAGCCCGGCGGCAGCAAGCAACATCAGCACTAGCAACACCCCCCAGGTTCGTCCGATCGACGTTTTTGTTTTGCGACGATCTTCGGTGAACTGAATCTCTCTTTAGCTTTCATAGCCCCTCACGGCAGCAACGCGACTTGCTCAAGACCCGCATCCTCTGCACAACCCAGATCATCACGATTCATATTTCCGTACCCGCCTGACCCGCAGCTCCCTTGACCAGATTATCGATCACCGTGGAGATCACCACCACATCACCATCCAACGGCCGATGCACCGCGATCCGGCAGTGGTTCACCCCACGTACGCTGCGGGTCTCAGGCTGTGATCCCGCCGGCATCACATCGACCAACGGCTCGTCGGCGTAGCGTTTTTCGAAAAAGCGCCTGCAGATCCACCGAGACATCCTTCAGCCGGGCATAAAGCGTCGCCTCGAATGCCCCGGATCATCGGTACCAGATGAGGCACAAAGGTCAACCCCACATCGCCCCCCGACGCCCGCATCAGGGTCTGGCGAATCTCCGGCTGATGACGATGCCCAGGGATCGCATAGGCCTTGAAGCTCTCACCGGTCTCGCCCATCAGGGCGGCGACACTGGCGCCACGACCCGCGCCGCTAACACCCGACTTGGTGTCAGCAACCAGATGATCCAGCTCGATCAGCCCCTGCTCCACCAGAGGCAGGAAGCCCAATCCCACCGCAGTAGGATAACAGCCGGGATTAGCCACCAAGCGTGCCTGCTTCACAGCTTCACGGTTCACCTCGGGCAGACCATAGACCGCCTCGGCGAGCCGTTCAGGACAAGCGTGCTGCATGCCGTACCACTTTTCCCAGAGCGCCTGGTCGCTGATCCGGAAATCGGCGGCCAGATCGATCACCCGGACACCGGCCTCCAGCAGCTCAGGTACCTGCTGCATGGCGATGCCATTGGGGGTGGCGAAGAACACCAGATCGCAGCTCGCAAGTAGCGCCGGATCGGGTTCGGTGAAGGCTAGATCTAGATGCCCGCGCAGATTGGGAAACAGATCTGCCACCGGACGCCCGGCCTCGGTACGAGAGGGTAATCACCACCACCTGGACTGCCGAATGATTCACCAGCAGGCGCAGCTAGCTCCACTCCGGTATAGCCCGTCCCCCCAACGATACCCACCTTGATCATAGCCACCTGCGCCCTCTCTACGATTATTACAGAGCTCGCCATCATACGGAGAGGAGAAAAAAATCGGAAGTGTGCAACCAGTTTGGCCGGGCATTTCCCCAGTGGCGTTGGAAAGACCGCCACCATCCCCCATAGTAAAGAGATGGGCGATACGACACGGATCATCTAAATGGAAACCATCGAGATACTGGCATTAACACTCGGCGCCGGCTGGGCCGCGGGCATCAATCTCTACGCCGCAGTCTTTATGCTAGGTTATCTGGGGGCAACCGGAGACATAATACTGCCACCAGGGCTGGAGGTGCTGTCTGACCCGCTGGTGATGGGGGTAGCAGGCATCATGTACTGCATCGAGTTCTTTGCCGACAAGACCCCCGGCGTCGATACCGGTTGGGACGTGCTGCACACCTTTGTGCGCATCCCCGCCGGCGCCATCCTGGCCGCCGGGGCCGCCAGCGGCTTCGAGGTGTCGGAAGCGGCACAACTGGCTGCAGCGCTTGCCGGCGGCACCCTGGCGGCCAGGCAGCCACCTGACCAAGGCCAGCTCCCGGGTACTGATCAACACCTCACCAGAACCCGTCACCAACTGGGCCGCATCGATTGCAGAGGATCTAGTGGTGATCGGCGGCCTCTGGACCGCACTCCAGTTATCCGCTGACCTTCCTCGTCCTGCTGGCACTCTTTATCCTGCTCGTCGCCTGGCTGCTACCGAAGATCTGGCGGACCCTGAAAAAGCTCATACATCGGCTAGGCGAGCTGTTCCGCCGAAAGGGAAGGGACGTAGAGCCACGCCGTCGGAAGGATATCCTGCAACAGCTCTACCACGATGCCGGCGAAAAGGGGGATCGATCGGGCTGAGCCGAAACAAATTGCTCAACCTAGCAACCGCGCCGCCTCGGCAGCCGAACGCTGTAGACTGTCCTCAATCGAAACCCCAGCAAACCAGTTGCCGGTAAGCGCCAACGAATCACCCGCCAACAGACGGTCCACCGTCTCGATGATCCCGGCATGCCCCAACCTCAGCGCCGGTAAACGATTTTGATGGGCGACCTGATCGAGCAGCGCAGCCCGCTCGACCCCCAACACCTGGCAGATCTGCTGCACCTTCCCCTCATCATCGAGCACTCCGGGGTGGAAGTGAAAGGTGAAGGCACGATAATTGGGATCGGGGACCGGATCCCGGGAGAACCGCCGAATAGAAATCCCCATCCCGCCCGATGATACCGGGGCACCGGCTCCAGACTCAGGCTCTCCGCCTTCAGCAGCACCGCCAGTGACTCGACCTCTGCCATCTGCACCGCTCCAATCTGTTCGGCCAGCTCAGGCCGCAACTGCCGTAACAGTTTGGCCGCCATGATCCGGGTGCGATCGCCAGACGCCAGATTTGCGGGCAGCGAAACGCGAGCCATCAGCTGTCTCGACCTGAAACCCCTCTGCACTCTGTTCGATCCGCACCACCGGCTGGTCACAACGCAGATCCAGACCCGCGGCAACTATGCCATCGATAAAACTCTGCACCCCGCGGGGCCCGGTATAGCTGCGCAGGATCTCCTTGCGCCTGGATTTCTTGCGGAACAGACTCTCGGCAGGAATATCATCCGCCGGCTGACAGGCCACCGCATCCCAACGCTGGGCCGAGAAAACGCTGGTAGTTATGCCGCCCGATGATGCCGCCAAAATAGTCCCCGCACACTGCGCCCCGCCTTCTTCGACAACAGGAGCCGTAGCGGCACAGCAGAAAGCTCCAACCAGTTGAACTGCGAGGCGATCGACTTGATGGCGTTGCCAACCCAGAGCCGATAGGGTTGTTTCTGCTTCGCCTGCAGACTCTGCAACTGTCCTGACTGCTCCAGCATCTGCAGCAGATTGCCGTAGCTGTTGTAGCAAGTATGCGCGCCCAACTCTGCCCACACTGCACCTTCGGGCCGCTCAAAACAGTGGCTGCGCAGACAGCCACCCGGCTGCCTCGAGGCCTCCAGCACCAGCGCCTGCAAGCCCCGGTTGCGGGCAAAATGAGCCATCCCCAGACCACTAATGCCGCCGCCTATCACCACCAGATCGATCAACTTGCCACTCATTGCCATTCGCTCCTGATTCAACGCTCGGCAAGCATAGGGGGCGACTTCAGCCCATGCAATCCGTCACCCCAACTTTTCTTTAGGCATAAAAAAACCTGCAGGGCAAATGCCATGCAGGCTTTTCCGACAACCGAGTGCTAACCCAATCAGCCGCACCCACCACCTTGAGAAGAGCCGCAGGAGCCACAACCACTGCCGCCCACCGGCTGCATGTTATTGAAGACGAAGCTCTGATTGCCGTCACCACGATCAACGAAGTCGATCTCCACGCCGCGCAGATACTGCATGGTACCGTCGTCCACGATGACCTTGAAGCCTTCGCATGCCAGCACGCCGTCGTTGTCGTTGATGGCATCGCTGAAGGTCATACCGAAACTGACACCGCTGCAGCCGCCTGGGGTGGCAAATACCCGGACGCCTTCGATATTGTCCTCAACCTGCTGAAACAGCTCGCCCATCTTCTCCTGGGCAATCGCGGTCAGAGTCAGGTCACTCTCTGTCCAGGGTATTCATACTCATGCCGGATCTCCTAAAAAATTCGATAAAGTCCGGGGAGTCTAGCAAGGATCGCTCGGCAAATCATCCAAAACCCAGCAAGCCGGCGGGTTATGGCGCGTTAGAGTCCTATCCGGCACTCCCGCTCAGAGC
Source organism: Candidatus Endoriftia persephone str. Hot96_1+Hot96_2 (assembly GCA_000168735.1). Lineage (GTDB taxonomy): Bacteria > Pseudomonadota > Gammaproteobacteria > Chromatiales > Chromatiaceae > Endoriftia > Endoriftia persephonae. Next base: position 7,370 of record AASF01002109.1, read on the forward strand.
CAACTCAGAGGTCGATCTGATAGCTTGAGCGCAGCTCGTACAGATGGCGTTGCGCATTGATCAGATGCCGCCCCCAGTGGAGATGGTAACCGACGCGCAGCCCCTCCAGAGCCTGTGACGGTTCGCCCTCCATCAGGTTGAGCCCCTCCTTGAGCTCGCAGTAGATATCGGTCAGGTCATCCGCCAAACTGCCGCTCTTCGACTGGCCATCTTCGGCCACATCGAACTCCAGCCAATAGCTGTCTTTTTCACCCAACAGACTGCGCAACTTGCTGTAGACCTCAAAACGGGCATCCAGGTCGACCCGAGTATGGCGTTTACTCACCAGACCGACAGTCCCCAGCGCCGAGACCGCGGCATGCAGCCGAGGCAACAGCGCCGCCACCAGCTCAATCCACTGCTCATCGATATACTCCACGGTCTCGACCATCTCGCAGTAGTCACGCGCGACATCAGCCAGCTCTCTATGTTGTGGACTCATAGAATTCCCTCCCTCTCAGTGGCCCAAAGCCAGACTTCTGCCCAGGCCAACTCCGCTAGAACTTCGACAGGACAGGTAAGCCCCCTGCCTGATAAAACGGTTTTAGTAATTAGGCAGTGTAGCAGGCAGTACCCCGCTGACCAGCCAAACGGCCACTCGGCGAAGATTCCAGTATACAATCCGCCGATGCACACTCTCCCTCCCAAAATCCCAGTGATACTAGCGATTGGCGGCCACGACCCCGGCGGAGGTGCCGGCATCCAGGCCGACATCGAAGCGGTCGCTGCCAACGGCTGCCACTGCACCAGCGCGATCACCTGCATCACCTTTCAGGACAGCTGCAACGTGCAGGCGCTAGCCCCGCTGCCCGCCCAACAGGTGCTCGCCCAGGTCGAGGCGGTACTGGCGGACTGCCGGGTTAGGGCGATCAAGATCGGCCTGATCGGCAGCGTCGAGATCACCGAGGCGCTGGCCGGGCTGCTCGAATCCCACCCACAGATCCCGCTGGTGCTCGACCCGGTACTGGCCGCCGGCGGTGGCACTCCGCTCGCGGGACAGCTGCTGCTGGAAACGATCCGCCAGCGGCTGCTGCCGCTGACCACCCTGATCACCCCCAACAGCCCGGAGGCGCGACGTCTCGCCGACGGCCCGCAGACACTGGAGCAGTGTGCAACGCAGCTGTTGCAGCAAGGCAGCCAGGGAGTGCTGATCACCGGCACCCACGAGGCCGATGAGCAGGTGATCAACACTCTCTACCTCGCCGACGGTCGCCGCCAGCGCTCCAATTGGGCAGCGGCTGCCCGGCGAATATCACGGCTCCGGCTGTACCCTGGCCGCCGCTGTCGCCGCCGGGCTGGCGCCAGGGGAAGTCGCTGGAAGATGCGGTCAACGCTGCTCTCACGTTCACCTGGCAAAGCTTGGCCCAGGGCTTCCGTAGCGGCCGCTGCCAATCCCTGCCCAACCGGCTCTATCGACTGGAAAGAGGTTTCAAGCATGACTAGGGACGATCGATTGCGCGGTCTTTATGCCATCACCGATCCCAAGCTGGGGGGCGAACTGCCACTGCCACAACAGGTCGAACAGGCCCTGCAGGGCGGCGCCCGGGTGATCCAATATCGCGACAAGGGCGATGATCCGGTGCGCCGCCTGGCCGAGGCACAGACCCTAGCCGGCTGCTGCCACCGACACAACGCCCTGTTACTAATCAATGATGATGTGGCGCTGGCCCTGGCCAGCGACGCCGACGGCGTACATCTGGGCCGTAACGATGCCGACATCGAGCAGGCCCGCGCCCAACTCGGTGAGTGCGCCATCATCGGCGTCTCCTGCTACAACCCAGCTACAGCTGGCGCAACAGGCCAGCGCAGCCGGGGCCGATTATGTCGCCTTCGGCCCGCTTCTTCCCCTCACAGACAAAACCCGGAGCGGTGCAGGCCCGAGCCACTGCTGCTGCGCCAGGCACGCCACGAGATCGACCTGCCGCTGGTTGCCATCGGCGGCATTACGCCGGAGAATGGCCGGCCATTAATAGATGCAGGCGCCGACATG
>AASF01002108.1 GCA_000168735.1 Candidatus Endoriftia persephone str. Hot96_1+Hot96_2
TGATCAGGGCGCAGTTTCCCTGTCGAGTCTATTGCCGGTGGCCTTTGTTCCCCTGACCAGCGGCCACTGAGTTTTCAGTCCGACAACGGGGCTTCCGTGGCTCTGGCCAGAGCTGCCTCGATAAATCGCACAAAGGCCCTTGCAATTCGATCCCGGCTGCATGTATTATTCCGCGCTCTTCAGGCGCGTAGCTCAGTTGGTTAGAGCACCACCTTGACATGGTGGGGGTCGTTGGTTCGAATCCAATCGCGCCTACCAAATAATAAGGGCTTACGACTTTCGTAGGCCTTTTTTCGTTTCGAGAACAGGTGCGGGGTGTATCCTGTGGGGCAGGCGGTCGGAGTCACTGCTATTAATCCGGCAGCCTATGTCTGCTAAAGCAGGGGATGTTTGAGTGACTCCAGAAAGCCTGGTCGGGGGGAGGGAGGCAATTAGCATGGCTCAAATGCCGGCACGCACGGTTGTTGGTTACGGGCGGGGCGGGTTTTATCGGCTCGGCGGTGATCCGCTATCTGATCAATGAGACAGACCACCATGTGGTTAATCTCGATAAACTCACCTACGCGGGCAATCTGGAGTCGCTGGCTGCGGTGGACGGCAGCGAACGCTACGCCTTCGAGCGGGTCGATATCTGCGACCAGGCGGACGGTCGACCGGGTGTTCCGTGAGCATCATCCGGACCTGGTGATGCACCTCGCCCGCCGAATCCCATGTCGATCGCTCGATTAGCGGTCCGGCGGAGTTCATTCAGACCAACATCACCGGCAGCTATGTGATGCTGGAGGCGGCGCGCCAATACTGGTCTGGCCTGGAGGGCTCCGCCAAAGCGCGGTTTCGCTTCCACCATATCTCCACCGATGAGGTCTACGGTGACCTGGAGGGGACTGACGATCTCTTTACAGAAGAGACCCCCTACGCGCCGAGTTCTCCCTATTCCGCCTCCAAGGCGAGTTCCGATCACCTGGTGCGCGCCTGGAACCGCACCTACAGGTTGCCGGTGGTGATCACCAACTGCTCCAACAACTACGGCCCCTATCAGTTCCCCGAGAAGCTGATCCCGCTGGTGATCCTCAACGCGGTGGCTGGTAAGCCCCTGCCGATCTACGGTAAGGGGGATCAGATCCGCGACTGGCTGCAGGTTGAAGATCATGCCCGCGCGCTGGTGAAGGTGGCGCTGGAGGGGCGGGATGGCGAGACCTACAATATCGGCGGCCATAACGAGAAGACCAATCTTGAGGTGGTTAAAACACTCTGTTCGATCCTCGATGAGCTGCGCCCGGAGCACCCCGAGGGCATCCAACGCTATGAAGAGCTGATCACCTACGTGGCTGATCGCCCCGGTCACGATCTGCGCTATGCAATCGATGCCTCCAAGATCGAACGGGATCTGGGCTTGGACGCCAGACGAGACCTTCGAGAGCGGTATCCGAAAGACAGTGGAGTGGTATCTCGACAACGCCGGCTGGGTGGAGAATGTGGCCAGTGGCGAGTATCGCAAATGGATCGAGAGCAACTACGACAAACGGGGGGGATGAGTGAGAAAGGGAATTATTCTGGCGGGGGGCTCAGGTACCCGGCTCTATCCGGTGACGCAGGTTGTCTCCAAGCAGCTGTTGCCAATCTACGACAAACCGATGATCTACTATCCCCTGACCACGCTGATGCTGGGCGGGGATCCGGGACGTGCTTATCATCTCCACCCCTCAGGATACGCCCCGCGTTCGAGCAGCTGTTGGGCGATGGTTCCCTGTGGGGCATGAACCTCTCCTATGCGGTGCAGCCCACTCCCGACGGCCTGGCCCAGGCCTTCATTATCGGCGCTGACTTTATCGGTAACGATCCCTGTGCCCTAGTGCTCGGGCGACAACGTCTTTTTTGGCCATGAACTGGCCACCGATCTGCTGCATGCGGCCGAGCGTGAAACCGGTGCCACCGTGTTCGCCTACCAGGTCAATGACCCGGAGCGCTACGGTGTGGTCGAGTTCGACAGGTCCGGTAAGGTGATCAGCCTGGAAGAGAAGCCGGAGCAGCCCAAGTCCCGCTACGCGGTGACCCGGCCTCTATTTCTATGACAATCAGGTGGTCGATATCGCCCGTGATCTGAAGCCCTCCGCCAGGGGCGAGCTGGAGATTACCGACCTCAACAAGCGCTATCTGGAGGCGGGGGAGTTGACCGTCTCCCCTGATGGGGGCGCGGCTATGCCTGGCTCGATACCGGCACCCATTGGTCGTTGATCGAGGGCCTCCCAGTTTATCGAGACCATCGAGCGGCGGCAGGGTCTGAAGATCGCTTGTCCGGAAGAGGTCGCCTGGCGTTCCGGCTTCATCGACGACGAGCAGCTTGAGCGGCTGGTCGAGCCGCTGAAGAAGAGCGGCTATGGGCAATATCTGCTTGCGTTACTGCAGGAAGGGTATTAGCGATGCGTGTGACACCGACTTCGATTCCTGATGTGCTGGTGATCGAGCCACAGATCTTTGGTGACAGCCCGGGGCTTCTTTCTCGAGAGCTTCAATGCCAAGGCGTTCCAACAAGCGACAGGATCGGATGTGAGATTTGTGCAGGACAACCACTCACGTTCCCAGCGCAACGTCCTGCGCGGGCTGCATTATCAGATCCAGCAGCCCCAGGGCAAGCTGGTGCGTGTAGCCCAGGGGGCGGTGTTCGATGTGGCAGTGGATATCCGTCGATCCTCCCCCAGCTTTGGCCAGTGGGTGGGGGTGGAGCTGACCGAAGAGAATCACCGCCAGCTGTGGGTGCCGGCAGGTTTCGCCCACGGCTTCGTGGTGCTCAGCGAGAGCGCGGACTTCCTCTACAAGACCACCGACTACTACGCCCCTGAACATGAACGCTGCATCCGCTGGGATGACCCGGAGATCGGCATCGAATGGCCAATAAATGCTGATCTGCAGCTGTCGTCGAAAGATAAAGAAGGTCTCTTGCTCCGTCAGGCCGAGGTGTTTGCATGAGAATCATGCTTACAGGCGTCAACGGTCAGGTTGGTTGGGAACTCGCAAGAAGCTTGATGCCGCTGGGAGAAGTGGTAGCGTTAAATCGGACTCAGTGTGATCTATCAAGGCCGGAAACTATTCCTCGCATCGTGCAAGAGATAAGGCCGGATGTGATCGTCAAATGCAGCCGCCTACACTGCTGTGGACAAGGCGGAAGAAGAAGAGGAGCTGGCGACAACCATCAATGGTACTTCAGTGGGTGTTATCGCCGAGGAAGCTGCTAAAGCTAAACGCCCTTCTTATTCATTATTCCACCGATTATGTCTTCGATGGGACGAAGCTAGAACCCTATACAGAAGAAGATATTCCTAATCCCATAAATGCCTATGGGCGCAGTAAGC
>AASF01002107.1 GCA_000168735.1 Candidatus Endoriftia persephone str. Hot96_1+Hot96_2
TGCACCCAGTGCAAGCGCTGTACCGTTGAGTGCCCGTTCGGCGCGATCAACGAGGACGAAGAGGGCTACCCGATGTACAACGAGGCACGCTGCCGTCGTTGTGGCACCTGCATGGGTGCCTGTCCGGTACGCGTCATCTCCTTCGAGAACTACTCGGTGGAGACCGTCAACCAGCAGATCAAGAACGTCGAGATCCCGGAAGAGTGGGACGAGAAGCCACGCATCCTGGTGCTGGCCTGCGAGAACGACGCCTACCCGGCACTCGACCAGGCCGCGCAGAACGGCGTCGAGATCAACCCCTGGGCGCGTGTCATCCCGGTCCGTTGCCTGGGTTCTGTGAGCCTCTCTTGGGTGACCGATGCGCTGAACAACGGTTATGACGGCATCGTGATGATGGGGTGCCGCCGTGATGACGACTACCAGTGTCACTTCGTGCGCGGCTCCGCGATGGCGGCGGAGCGCATGAGCAAGGTTGGCGACACCCTGGACACGCTGAATCTGGAACCGGCTACGCGTCGTGCTCCACGAGGTCGCGATCACCGACACCCAGCGTGCGCCGCAGCTGATCAACGACATGGCAGAGACCGTCGAGAAGATCGGCCTCAGCCCGTTCAAGTTCTAAGGAGTCTTCCCAATGAGCAATCAGATCAACAACTATCGCAACAGCTTCCTCAAGGAGGTTGAGGCGAACGTGGAAGAGGGCGAATGGGTCAAGATGTGCATGCAGTGTGGCGTGTGCGCTGGCTCCTGCCCGCTCGGCAAGCACTGGGAGCATCCGCCGCAGGAGATCTTCATGATGATCCGTGCCGGCAAGCGCGAAGAGGTGCTGACCTCCGACTCGATGTGGATGTGCACCTCCTGCTACAACTGCATCGCACGCTGCCCCCGCGGCCTGCCGATCACCCACATCATGCACGGCCTGGCGACCTATGCTAAACGTCTCGGCTTGGTGCCCAAGAAGCAGCCGACTCAGGAATTCTCCCAGATCTTTTGGGACAACCTGATGAAGAAGGGCCGTGTCAACGAGCTCAAGCTGGGCCTCTCCATGTACTTCAAGGACGGCTTCAGCCAGGGCATCAAGAACGCCATGGCTAATCAGAAGCTGGGACAGAACATGATGAAGGCCAAACGCATGAACGCCATGGAAATCCTTGGTGGGCATGGTGTTAAGAACCCTGGAGATCTACAGAAGATCATCAAGAAGGCCCAGGAAATCGAGGATGGCAACATCCAGGACTTCAGCTGAGTGAGGACAAACCGCAATGGCTAAGATAGAACTTTCCTTCTACCCGGGCTGTTCCTCACAGACAGGAGCAACCTCATCCAACTACCTGGTCTCTGCGCAGACCATGTGTGAAGAGTTGGATATTACCCTCAACGAGATCCCCGACTGGAACTGCTGTGGCGCTTCCATCGGCTATGGCGGTGGTGGCGAGCTGCCCCGCCTGACTCTCTCGGCCCGCAACATCGCCCTCTCCGAGGAGCACAATGCCGGTCAGGAAATCGTCGCCACCTGCGCAGCCTGCTGGCTCTCCACCCGCGAGGCCAAAGAGCGTCTCTCTGAAGACGAGCAGATGTTCAAGGATGCCAACACTGCCTTGGCGGAAGGCGGTCTGCGTTACAAGGGCGAAGCCAAGGTCCGCCACATGGTGGAGGTACTGGTCGAGGATATCGGTTTCGATGCCATCAAGGAGAAGGTCAAGAAACCCCTTGAGGGTATCAAGATCGCCGGCTATGTCGGCTGTCAGACCAACCGCCCCTTTGGTATCGCGGGCGAGTCGTTCGAGAATCCGCAGTACCTGGACAAGATCGTTGAGGCTGTCGGCGCTGAGTCGATCCCAACTTTTGAGAAAAAGGTGCAGTGCTGTGGCGGCGCCCTGGGCATTCTCCGAGCCGGAGAAGTCCCAGGAGATGATCCACGGCATCATCGAAGCGGCCTACGATAAGCGGCGCCGACATGATCGTCACCCCCTGCCCGCTATGTCAGGCCAACGTAGAGATCTATCAGGATCAGATCAACGAGACCCTACGGCTCCAAGTTCAACATGCCGGTGGTCTACTACTCGACCCTGATGAGTGTCGCCTTTGGGCGCAGCGCCCAAGGATGCCGCCCTCAACGGACAGGTGATTCCGGCCAAGAAGCTTGAGGAGCTTGCCGCCAAATAAGGCTGTTTTCGACTCGCCCCTGGCTGGGGCAAAAGAAAAGCCCGCGCAAGCGGGCTTTTTTTTTGCCCCCAATCCCACAGGTCGGGCTACAGCTGCCTGGCAGAGATAGCGCCTGCGATCTTTCTACATTCCCTCCCCGCTGGGTGTCAGATACAGGAGGCTCGCCCCCAGGGGATGTGGGAGCTCGGGCAACACCCGGACCCAAAGCCGGGAACAATGCATGGAACAATTGCTGAGCACAGCATAATCCGCCGCTGTTGCCGGCACAGTGCCGCCCTTGTTAGATCAGGGCTGGGGACCTTATTCGAGCGAGAATAGATGATCTGAGATACAGATTTCTATAGCTTGAATTCCACCACCACGCCGTCGACCCGCTCCTTCTCGTAGATTGCTTCCATATCCTGGACCCTGCCGCTCTTCAGCTCCTCATCAATCGCATCGCGGCACCTGCCACGATCACCAATTCCACACCCAGCGTGGCGCCAGCAAGCGGATTATTTGCATCCAGCGTCACCGTTTCATCGTCGAATTCGACAACCGTAATCGGCGTGACATTAGAGCCGTTTCTACCTCTCAATTTGAGGCCAACCTCCAGATCTCCCGAGACATTGACATGACTTCTCGGCACCTTCCTGATCAGACTTTTATCCCGATGTCCGTAAGCCTGCTCCGGCGTCGAGGACGATCGATAACTTCTCCCCCACATCGCGGCCTTCGATTGCTGCTTCAATCGCAGCAAGTAGGCTCTCTTTGCCTTGAATGAAAGAGAGAGGTTCTCCATTGTCAGTGGTATCAACCACAGTGCCCTCTTCATCGGTCATGGTGTATTCGATGGTTACGACTTTGTCTTTTGTCACTTGCATGATCGGGTCCTGTCAGGATAAATACTACTGTTCTAGGTTTAACCGCAGGGATAACACCCCTTGAGTAAGAAGACGATGACAACGCAACACGAACCGAGTTGACACGCAGCCACATGGCCCACTGCGGTCAGGGATGCATGCATACGTGCCGCGCTTGAAGGTTACCAACATGCCGCCATCAGCGGACTGTGCCACGAAGGTGCCTGGGAGGCGGCTATCAGCGCAATAAAAATGCTCGACCTCGATGCGGTTTTGCATGAGAGCAAGCGTGACTGACTGCTGTCGCGTTGCTGCGGTTCGATTGGCGACGCAAGGCCGCTTCATTCATCACAACCAACCCGCGGGTACGGGCCATCTCTGCAACTAGGAGCACGATCGCCGCATATAAAACGACGTTCTGCACAAACACCAGCGCCATCTTTTTGTTGATGCCGGCCTCCAGCTGTTGTGTGGTATCCTCGCGTTCGGCCATCGACTCGACCTCGCTCCACGCTTCTTTTCTTAGCCGGATCTGATCAACCGCCTGAGTCACACAGACAACCAACACAGCCATTCCTATTCCTTCGGGAGACCAGAGAAAATAGTAAGCCCCGAGCCAGCCCATAAGGGCGTGCATCATTAGATTCCAGAGCATAACAACACCATATTTTACTTTGCAGTCTCATCGACAAGAATAAACAAGGATCTCTCCAGCGAGCTTTCGCTCCCTGTCACTCTTCCAGCACATCCAGCGTTTCATCCCCCTCTCCTTTGAGCCGGGATTCAAACGGATTGTCATCGCGAAAGGTTGCAATCGCCATCGCGATGGAGAGCAGGATAATGGCGTTGATAAAAACGGGGATCACGATAAACGCGTATCCCAAGGCATGAACATTGGCTCCCCCCACCACCGCAGTAATCGCCGTGGCGCCGCCAGGTGGATGCATACATCGAAAAAGGTGCATCAGCAGCATCGCACTGGGAATGGAAATGGATGCCGCGAGCAGCTCACCGGGTACCAGCAAATAACCAGGAGACGCCTGCAAATGCCGGAGACCAAATGGCCACCCACCAGATTCCATGGTCGGGATACAGGGCTGAAGGGCAGGGAAAAGATAAGCACCGCCGAGGCGCCGGTAGACGCCAGAATGAGCGGCATCGCCTCCGCCTGCAGTATCATGTTGCTGAAGAACGAGGCAATCAGGGTACCGACAAAGGCGCCCATGACCGAAATCACGAACTCCTTTTCGGTCATATCCCGCTTTAGACCTATGATTTTTTTAAGCATGGTTCGTGTTATATATCAGCCTGGCCGATATCAACAACCTCCAGCGCACTCCACCCTGACCTTCTCCACGCCTCCGCTTTCGTTCAACAACATATTCGGGTATTGATCCCCGGGGTCAGCCGCTCTTTCTCGGCCATAGCAAGATCAGGAGGCGGAGAAGATGCCTTTACCGCCGGATACACCCTGTTCCTACATAGTGATTAGCTCAGTGCTCACCCTTGGTCTTGCGAATACCCGCCAGGCGGTTACCCCTGCTTCTGCGGCCCGCCTTTGGGAAAGATATCGTGGAGATAACGGTTATTGCCGCGCTCCTTACCCCACGCCGTCCTGAAATGTTTGATC
>AASF01002106.1 GCA_000168735.1 Candidatus Endoriftia persephone str. Hot96_1+Hot96_2
CGCGATTTCGCCCTTGATCCACCACTGATTTCCTGGCAAGATCACGATCACCGTGCAGTGAGATTCTGTGTCTAAGAGGAAGCCGTTCATGAATAAACGAGCAGGCCAATTAGGATTGGGTGCGTTGGCGTTGCTGTTGGTGACTGGTGTCACTCTGGCTGGCGGCATGATGATGAACCATAGCGTGGCCAGGCATCATCAGGTATGCGGGTGGGTGTTCCTGAACCCTACAGAGATATGCGCAATTCATTGGCCTGCCTCAGATGCGGTCATAGCTGAGGGCGAGCAGCTCTATCAGGCCAACTGCGCTGCCTGCCACGGGCAAGCAGGGTTATGGCGATGGCCCGGCAGGCAAGCCGGCTTTCACCGCGACCAGCCAATATCAACCATTTTATGCAAATGCGCATGATGGCCCGGGACAACTATCTCATCTGGACCATCAGTGAAGGCGGCAAGCGATTCAATACCGCCATGCCGGCATTCAAGGAGACACTTGGCATCGAGGATCGATGGAAGATCATCCATTTCTTGAGAACGCTATAGGTTTTCATTAACAAATAGAGGAATAGAAGAGATGTACAGCTTTTCAACCCGACTGACGGGGAACCTGGACGAGATCGAACAGAAGTTAATCGGTGCGTTGAAGGATGAGGGATTCGGCATTCTGACCGAGATTGATGTGCAGGCCACTGCTGAAGAAAAAACTGGGTCTGGAGAAGAGGCCCTACAAGATTCTTGGTGCCTGCAACCCGCCCCTTGCCAACCAGGCCATTGATGCAGAGCCCGATATCGGACTCCTGCTGCCGTGCATATGTGGTGATACCGAGGAGAGGAGGATGGAACGATCACCGTTGCATTCATGGATCCGGAGGCGGTCTTGAATCTGGTCGATCGGGACGATATTGCTGAGCTGGCGAAAGAGGTGCGTTCCAGACTTCTTCGTGTGCGCCAGGCGATGGGTGGAAGCACGATTGACTGATCGTACCAAAAGACCCTTGACCTGTGTGTAACACGCAGGTTGTACGATAAGTATACCAGCTGATTACAGCGAGATTATTCCAAATAGAGAGGCAGAGATGATGGCGATAACGAAAACCATGAGCATGGCCCGTTTTTCTGGCTTCCGTTTCTTTTGCAGCCGATTGCCGATTCCGAGCATTACGCTGAAGGTGCGGCAAATCCGTCTTCCGGAATGCCCATGTCCAGTGGACAGATGCCGATGATGAGTGGCCAACAGGGTGGAATGGCCGGGATGCAAGGGCCAGGGCAACATGCCGATGATGGGGGGCGGTAAGGACAGTATGCCCATGATGAAGATGATGCAGGAGAAGCAGGCCATGATGCAGGAGCATATGAAGAAAATGGAAACGCACATGGCCAACATAGAGGCACTGCTGAAACAGTTGGTTGAGTTGCAGAAGAAATAGCAAACAGTCGGCTGGCAGGAGGAACAGATCGATGCTCACAGTTCATGAACTTGCGATACAGAGCGATGCACCGGCCCATGTGGTTCGCTACTACGTGCGTATCGGTCTGATCCAGCCTGCCGGACAGCAGGAGAATGGTTACCGCCTCTTTACGTCACACGATGCAACTCGGATCCGTTTTATCCGCATGGCCAAGCATCTTGGCTTTACCCCTGAATGAGATCAAACAGATCACCCGGCATGGGGATATGGGTGAGTCGCCTTGTGACGATGTGCGAAAGATCATCCAGCATCGTATTCAGGAGAACCGGGTCAAGATCGAGGAGATGATGAAACTGCAGGGCTCGCATGGAACAGGCACTGGAACAGTGGGAAGCTGATGCCAAACGGGATTCCCGATGGCAACAGCGTGTGCCCATCTCATCGAGTCGATCGAAAGCAACGAAGATAAAAAACCCTGTCACGCAGATAGCTAAGGAGACAACCATGGGACATCCAGCAAAGAAACTTGAAACCTGGAACGGTGTCCGATCCGGTCTGTGGCATGGATGTCAATCCCGAGAGCCCTCACCGGCTACATATATAACCATATCGAATATGGGTTCTGTAGCGGTTCATGTCTCGACAAGTTTCGTGCTCAGCCAGAACACTATCTGAAGCCCTCCCCGGATACTGATCCGGTCTGTGGTATGGATGTCTCAGCGGAAAGCGAATATCGATTCCATTTTGAGGGTGTCGAATATCGTTTCTGCAGTGAACACTGCGAGAAGCAAGTTCGCGGTTGATCCATCCGCCTATCTGAATGATAAGGAGATGGATCAGGCGGCAGAGCAGGAACACGCCGATGTTGATAGCTGCCACAGCTGTCAACATGATCACGCTGCGAAGGATGTTGCGCATCCGCCCGTGGCCGGCGCTGTCTACACTTGTCCCATGCATCCGGAGATCCAGGAAGCGCATCCCGGGTCCCTGGTCCCAAGGTGCGGGCATGGGCTCTGGGAGCCGGATGGCGTGCAACCGGCTGGGCGGGTGACTCGGCACCGGAATACACCTGCCCGATGCACCCCGGAGATCGTGCAGGACCATCCTGGTAATTGCCCCAAGTGTGGCATGGCGCTGGAGCCGCGCACTATCGAGGTGGAGGAGAAAAACGAAGAGCTGATCGATATGAACCGGCGCTTCTGGGTGAGCGCCATGCTGGCTCTGCCGCTCTTCTTGCTGGCGATGGTGGCGGATCTCATGCCCAGCTGGCTGCCGGCCGGTCTATCCATGAAGACGGTGCAATGGATCGAGTTCACCCTGGGCCACGCCGGTGGTCCTGTGGGGTGGCTGGCCCTTCTTCGTGCGCGGCTGGCAGTCGGTGGTGAGTTGGAATCTCAACATGTTCACCCTGATTGGACTGGGTGTGGCGGTGGCCTGGATCTACAGCGTCGTCGCCCTGCTGTTTCCGGCCATCTTTCCTGCCAACATGCTGCACGAAGGCGGGACGGTCCCCGTCTACTTCGAGGCGGCAGCCGTGATTACGGCCCTGGTACTGCTGGGGCAGGTATTGGAGCTGCGCGCCCGCAGCCGCACCAATGCGGCCATCAAGCTGTTGCTGGGGCTGGCCCCCAACACGGCACGCATCGTGCGTGCGGACGGCACCGAAGATGACATTCCGCTGGAACAGGTTATGCCTGGCGACATCCTTCGAGTCAGGCCAGGAGAGAAAGTGCCGGTGGATGGCGTGGTGACCGACGGCAGTAGTGCTGTCGATGAGTCGATGGTCACCGGGGAACCGATACCGGTCGAGAAGACCCGGGGTGAATCCTTGATTGGTGCCACCGTAAATGGCACTGGCAGCCTGCTGATGCAGGCGGAGAAAGTGGGGAGTGATACCCTGCTGGCCCAGATCGTACGCATGGTCAGCGAGGCCCAGCGTTCGCGGGCACCGATCCAGAAGCTGGCGGATATCGTTGCTGGCTACTTCGTGCCAGCGGTGGTGATGATCGCCGTACTCACTCTGATCGTCTGGGGCTTTTTAGGCCCCGAGCCGCGCCTGGCCCACGCCATGATCAAGGGCGAATTCAGTTTA
>AASF01002105.1 GCA_000168735.1 Candidatus Endoriftia persephone str. Hot96_1+Hot96_2
CGGAGGAGTTATTGATCACCTGCAGGGTGTAGGTGAAGGTGTCACCGGGGTGTGACCGGCAAGGGCAGGGGTTCGTTGTCGGTTTTGGTGAAGGAGAGTCCTGAGGCCGACGTGAAGACATAGGCGAGGCCAAATTCCTTGCCCGGGTTGTCGTCACCTGATTGCTCAAGAGTGCTGGAGATGTCGCCGTGCCCGGCTGCGCCGATAATGACACGAACACCGTCGGTCCAGACGCCGTTCGACATGGAGGCGCCAAAATAATCGCAATCGGCGTTATCCACGTCGGTGCAGCTGGCCGGCTGGTCGGAGGCGATGATCACCTGGTCATTATCATAGGGGCTGGATGCGCTGGCCCATCCAGCCGCTGGCCGGCTCCACTTTATCGATTTCTCTGGGCGTCCCGGATGGAGTCTGTTGGTGTCGCTCAGGCCGGCAACCACCATGTTGCCGTTTGGTGAGATCGAGACCGATGTGCCGATGCGATCATCGCTGACACCCGCGAGATCCCTCAGCATCAAATCCTCGTTGCGGATGCCGCTGCCGCTCCAGTCGGAGTTACTCTCGAGATACATAAAGATTGCGCCGACACTGTTTTGTGTGCCTGTGTCATAGCCACGGGAACCGGCAACGATGATGGAGCCATCCGAATTCACATCGACCGAATTACCGAGCCGGTCGGAGTATATTATTCCTGTAAATCCCATCTTGCGGGTCTCATCCATGGCTGAGACCGATTCACCCAGGTGATCCCAGTCGGCCCAACCGTTGGAGCCGCTAGGTTTTTGCCAGACATAGACGGCTCCCGCATCGTTGCCATTGCTGCTGGTGCTCAGGTCCTCATCGCCAAAGGCACCGGCCACCACCGTCGTGCCGTCGGCTGAAATCGCCACTGAGTTACCCAGAGTATCGCCGTCTTTGTCGTCTGAATCTGCGGAGGTGTCGTATACGCCGTCGCGCATCCAGGTCGGTCAGTTTGGCGGTGGCGTTGAGGCTGGTCCTGGCGTTGTTGGTATAGGTGCCGGTAGTGACGTCGCTAAAATGGAACAGATAGACCGAACCGACGTTACGGCAGCGTATGCCGGAGCAGAACTCATGGGGGTCCGATTGCGCGCCGACGTCACTGGGGTCGTAATTGTCCTTATCATCCCCGCAAGCTCCGACCACGACAGTGTAGTCATTACCCCCCTGGGGATTGGCCACATCCACCGCGTAGCCGAACTGCGCCCCCGGCGCCGGGTCATTGGGCGTCAGTTCAGCGACCGGTGTCTGGCCCCAGACGCCGCCCTCTCGGACGAACACAAAGGCGCGCCCGGCCCGGCTGGTTGCGCCATTGTCGTATTTGGGGGCGCCGGCGACGATTACATCGTTCTTGATCGAAACCGCCCAGCCGAACCGCTCCGTCTCTTGGGCAGGCGAGGTCAGTTTGGCCACCTGGTTCCAGTTGTTGTTGCTGTCGATTTCAAATACAAATGCGGCGCCGTACTCACCGGTCGCCCCGTTGAGTTCGGGATGCTGATAGGCGCCAACCACTGCAGTGGTGCCGTCAATCGCGACACTGAATCCGAAATCAGCGCCTCGTTGCCGGTCGGTGTAGTCAGGCGCTACCTGTACATCCCCCTCCAGCAGTGGGTCGATGACAAGCGGATAACGTGCGTTGGAATCGTCGACACTCAAACGCAGCATACCTTCTGTGATGGCCATCTTCGCATCAAGGATGTTGCCGTCGGCGTCAAAGGCGGTCAGCTGACCGTAACTGAGTTGGACCCTGCCCTTGCTATCCTTGAATACCAGTCCTTCCTCGTCCATCTCCGGGCGCAGGTTTCCACCTAGACTCAGGTCAACCCGCAGATTTCCCGAACCAGTTTGAGCGCCATCTGGAGCGTGGCTGAGCGTAAATCCCTGTTCGACGCCAAACGCTCCGTTCAGATACCATCTCGTTCAGACCATGACCATGATCGATATCCACCCGGTTGCCACGAGATCTTGATATTTCCCTTGGCAGTCGGCTGTAACGCATCTTCATAACCCCATGCTGACAGCGATAGGGTGAGTGAATCTCCCTTTGCGGTTTTCAGATCCAGCTGCTCTGGGTTAATCGTTACCTGAAAATCCGTGATCCGACGTTGTACAACCGTGCAGCGTTTTCCAGCGAGAAAACTTCCCATCCTGTCGGTGCAAATGGGCGCGGCTCGCCGGGACATGGACTCTCGCCAGGTGACTGGCTACTCTTGCACGCAACTACAGGAGCTTGAGCGAGACTTGAGCCCCGGTAGAGTTGCCTGGACCAGAGACGGTGATATGAAAGCGATTGAACAGGCAATCCCAGACATAAGGGAAATACAATCCTTTAGGCAGCTGTGCGTGTCACGTCGCATATGCAAGTGTTCCTTTGGAGTAAGTCATTCAAGGAGGTGGTCAGAGCAGGGTTGGTCAGGCGCTTGAGTTGAGTCATATATGATGAACTCATACTCTGATTCCAAGTTCGTTTTGATTCCATTCGCGAATACTTTCACATTAAGGAAACACTGATCAGTTAACAGGTTTCGGCAGCCTTCCCGTTACCAGACGATTTTTTCGTATTCCGCTTAGAATAAATTGTTTTTCGAGCGCCATTCAAGAAATTGGGCCGCTTGGATGCCGCTTTTTGGCGACATCTGGGCGTTTTTTGGGCCGTTTCCCCGGGTTCAAGACGCAGCTTGGGCGCATTGTGCTCGCAAACGTAAGGCCATCACAAGATTACTCGGCGTAAAAAAGCTGTAGAACAGTGCGCTGCCCTGTTCCAGTTTCTTCACTTGGCGGCGACGCATGGCCCTCCCTTTGAGCGCTCCACGCTATGTAGCTCGGCATTGCCCCATACCGATCTTTCTTTAGCGTGGAGCAGGAGCTCGGTCTGAGTGACGTCCGCTGCATTTTGTTTCTGCCGGAGTTGTGGATGGCGCTATCGTGCGTTCAAATGGAGAGGAGCGGATTATGTTTGGTTTGGGGGGGACAGTGAATTCTGGTCAAACCCGAACAACACTACCGCCATTGCTGCAAGACGGCGGCACCGGGCGTTGGCTGCTGCAACCGATCAGCCTGAGCCAATGGCAGAATCTTCTGCTCAGCCTCCAGGCTACCGGCGATCACCTCTTCTTCGGTGATTTCGATGCCGACAGCCAGCAAGACTACATCGAAGTCTCAGTTAACAATACCGCCCCCTCTACGATCCCGAACTACTGGCCAGCCTCACCCAGACCATGCGCGAGATCGATGCGGTCAGCGAGGCCCTGAGCAATCACGCCGATAACACCTATGAGATGGCTAACCAACTGTTGGTGCTGGCGGACCTGATCGAGGATGAAAAGCACCAGGCCCCGCACTGGTACAGCGGCGCAGAGACCACAGTGCTGGAGCGCGCTGGGTAAGGCCAGCACAGGCTATATCACCTTCTGGCAGGCCACTAGCCGCGATGCTGCCGGGCGGCTGAGTAGTAGCTGCACTGGCCGATGGCCTGATCACCATCCGTGACTACCATGCCGGTACCGGCCAACTGATGGGCAGAGAGAGCGGCTTCGAATATGGCAAGCAGATCCGCAGTCTGGTCTATAGTTACAATGCCCTCGCACAACGTGCAGTATCGGCGCAGCACCAGCCTGGCGTTACGACGCCAACGGGCAACATCAGCTTCAAGTCTGATGTGGGAGACTACGACTGTGGTGAGGCCTGGCGCAGGCCCCCACGGCCCTGACCAGCGCCGGCCCGCACCATACTGGCTATAGATACGACCAGAACGGCAATATGACCGCCGGTGGCGGGCGTGAGATTCAGTGGACTAGCTTCAACAAGCCGAGTCGGCTGGCAAAGGGTAATCACTGGGTTGAGTTCGATTACGACGCCGATCGTGCCTGCTTCCGCAAAGAGACGAATAAAGAGCAGACCCTCTACATCGGCAAGGGCTTACGAGCGGGTCGTCGATAAGTCAACCGGTGAGGTGAAGCACAAATACTTCGTCTATGCCGACAATCAGCTAGTGGGGATCCATGTGCGCAAGAGCCGACAGCTGTCCCGGTCACACCGAAAACCGGATTAGACCCGCTACCTGCACCGGGACGCTTGGCTCCATCGACACCATCACCAATGGCCAGGGGCTGATCGTCGATCGCATGAGCTACTGTTATAGATAGACGGTCTTTGGTCGACGTTTGTCATTGATCGAAGCCCAAGCTATGTCGGCTCGGCCCAACCAATGGATGCGCCTTGGTGGATTGCCGAGTTCGTTGATCCCTTTGCGTCAGCCGTCTTGACAGGCTGTCTGGCAGCCGCCAGTTGGTCATCGTAGTCGTTTAGTGGTTGCTGGCCTACTGGCGTTTACGGATTACCTGTTTGATCTCTTCCATGGCGTGCGCCCTGAATCGGGTATGGATTACTGCTTGTCGGATGGCTCCGTCTCATAGGGCTCGGCAAAACTGCACTCCTTCTGCCGGGCAGACCCGTTCGGTGCCTTTGCGTTTGGTGGTCTTGATGGTCAGCACCGGCCAGCCGCAGCGGGGGCCAGGGGCCATCGACCGGCTCGTTCCACACCGCATAGTCGCAGTCGGGGTAGGTGGAGCAGGAGTAGAAGATCTTGCCGCGCTTCGATTTGCGCTTCAGCAGGGTGCCGTTGCCGCACTTGGGGCAGCTTACGCCGGTATCCTGGGGTTTCTCCAGGGGTTCGATGTGACGGCAGTTGGGGTAGCCGGAGCAGCCGATGAACTTGCCGTAGCGACCGCGTTTGATCACCAGCGGGGAGCCGCACTCGGGGCAGCTGCGCCCCTCCACCACCTGTGGCTCATCCTGCTCTGATTTGTCGGCGTTCAGGTCGCGGGTGTAGTCACACTTCGGATAGTTGTTGCAGCCAATGAAGCGGCCGTGGCGACCCAGGCGAATCGACAGCTGGTCGCCGCACTTGGGACACTTCTCATCCAGTGCCTCGTGGGTCACGTCGCTGCGCTTGACGTTCTCCTGGGTGTAGTCGATGCGCTCCTTGAAGGGGGTCCAGAATCGCTCCAGCAGCGGTACCCAGGCCTCTTCGCCGCGGGAGACTGCATCGAGTTCGTCCTCTAGTTTGGCGGTAAAATCGTAGTCCACGTACTGGGTGAAGTGGTCGGTGAGGAATTTGTTGACTACTCGCCCCACGTCGGTGGGCTGAAATCGCTTCTTCTCCAGGGTGACGTATTCGCGGTCCTGCAGGGTGGAGATGATCGAGGCGTAGGTGGAGGGGCGGCCAATGCCGTACTCCTCCAGGGTCTTTACCAGGCTGGCCTCGGTGAAGCGCGGCGGCGGCTCGGTGAAGTGCTGTTCGGGGCGGATCGCCTTCAGCGCCACTGTCTCTCCCTCCTGCAGGGGCGGTAGCATCTTCTCGTCGCCGTCACCCTTTGCAGCATCGTCCTTGCCTTCCATATAGACGGCGATGAAGCCGGGCTTGGCGATGGTGGAGCCGTTGGCGCGGAATATGTTGCCCTCGCCGCACTGCAGGTCGGCGGCTACGGTGTGGATGGTGGCGTGGATCATCTGACAGGCCACGGCGCGTTTCCAGATCAGCTCATAGAGGCGCGCCTGATCCTTGCTCAGGTGGTCCTTGATCTCGGTTGGCAGGCGCAGCACCGAGGTGGGGCGGATCGCCTCATGGGCTTCCTGGGCGTTCTTCAGCCTTGGTCATTGAAGTGGCGCGGCGCATCGGGGATCTGATCTTTGCCGTAGCGCTCGGCGATAAACTCACGGCATTCGTCAAGCGCCTCGTCGGCCAGATTGACCGAGTCGGTACGCATATAGGTGATCAAGGG
>AASF01002104.1 GCA_000168735.1 Candidatus Endoriftia persephone str. Hot96_1+Hot96_2
TGCCACCAGGACCGCCCATCATCCCATGGTGACCACCCCAGCCGGGGCCAAAACCAGGACCATATCCACCGTGGGCGAATACACCGTTGACCAGACCAATAACAAGTACGGAAGCGGCAGCGACACCCAGAAATTGTTTGGTTGTCTGTTTCATGACTCTCTCCTTTTTGCGTTACAGTGAATCGAATCGGTTGTTCAGGCTCTTGCCTTGATTTCTATAAAACCGCACTTGTGTAAGCCGTCAGTGTCGAAAAAGAAGCGTTTTGTAATCTTATGTAACAGGGGCCTTGAGAATTACCGAGCGTTACAATTCACTCCCGCACAAGTAGAAAAAACCCTTTAGATTTGGAGCCATGGACACCCCTCAAGACCACATATTGGTCATCGATGACGACCCCGATGATCCGACACCTGCTCAAGACTTATCTGGAGAAGAATGGTTACCAGGTCACGACAGCGGCAGAGGGCACCGGCATGTGGATGGCGTTGGACCAGGCCCGCATCGATCTCATCACCCTTGATCTGATGCTGCCCGGCGTTGACGGAATGGAGCTCTGCCGTACCCTGCGCACGCGTTCCAGGATTCCGGTGATCATGCTGACGGCACGAGGCGATGAGATGGATCGCATCCTGGGTCTGGAGATGGGAGCGGATGACTATCTGGCCAAGCCTTTCAGCGCCAGCGGAGCTGCTGGCCCGGATCAAGGTGGTACTGCGCCGGGTACGGGACCTGCCCATCGACCCCGCTGGCGGATGCCCCGGAGCGGCTCATATTCTCCGACTGGATCCTGGACACCCGAACCCAGCACCTCACCTCACCCGACGGTCTGGTGGTCCCCCTGAGCAACGCCGAGTATCGGCTATTGCACGTGCTGCTGACCCACCCCAACCGAGCACTCACCCGCGACCAATTGCTTGACCTGACCCAGGGGCGGGACGGCGGCCCCTTTGACCGCAGTATCGACGTCCTGATCGGCCGGTTGCGCAGACGCCTCGGCGACGATGCCAAGCAGCCAAAACTGATCAAGACCCTACGCGGTCGCGGCTACTTGCTCGCAAGCAAGGTCTCGTCAGCCATCTGAAGGGGAGACTCAAGGTGCCAAAATCACTTTTTGGAAGGCTGGTACTGTTGTTGCTGACGGGCCTGGTCCTGGCTCAGTTGCTCTCGGCTTTCATCCTGTTGCGTGACCGGGGACAGGTACTCTACGAGT
Organism: Candidatus Endoriftia persephone str. Hot96_1+Hot96_2; assembly: GCA_000168735.1. Lineage (GTDB taxonomy): Bacteria > Pseudomonadota > Gammaproteobacteria > Chromatiales > Chromatiaceae > Endoriftia > Endoriftia persephonae. Next base: position 1,212 of record AASF01002104.1, read on the forward strand.
CCATTCGAGAGAACCTGATCGTCCGTACAGCAGGCATTGTCCGCCTCCTTGACTCCCTTCCCGCCCATGATCGCCAACAGCTAGTGCCATTATTGGCCAGCCCGGAGCTACAGATCACCCTCTCTGAGCAACCGGCTTCAATCCCGGAAGCGGATCAGAATTCCCATCCCACTTCCGAGATGGTCAGACATCAACTGCTGAAACAGCTGCCGCAGAATACCGAGGTACGGGTCTCCATCGAAAGCTCGGTCATGGAGCCGCAGATGCCGCAGATGCACCGCCAACATATGATGAGCGGTGGCCCCATGTCAGGCCCCCTGGGCCTACATGCACGGACTGCATACCATGGCACAATTTTTCCACATCCAGGTGAGGTTACAAGACGGCACCTGGGTACGCTTCGAGCGCGGTCTTTCCGAGCGCATGTTCGATTGGCCAACTCGGCTCCTCATCGTCCTGGCTATTTTGCTGATCAGCGTAATCCTGCTCTCACTCATCGGCGTACGTTCGATCATCCGTCCCTTGCGGGATCTGAGTGCGAGCTGGCGGAAGGGCTCGGCAAGGATATCCAGACAGCCGCCACTCAAAGAGAGCCGGCCCCAGCCGAGGTCAAGAGATACGGCGAAAGCCTTCAATACCATNCGCAAACTCGCCTGACAAAACTATATCGAAGACCGGGCGAGTATCCTCGCGGCAGTCTCCCACGACCTCAAGACACCACTGACCCGAATACGTCTACGCACGGATCTAATGGACGACGAGGAACTGCGGGCAAAGACCGAAAAGGATCTCGATGATATGGAGTCCATGGTGAGCGCAACTCTGGACTTCATGCGGGGTACCGAAACAAGAGAACCCAGCCAGGCGCCTGGATCTGATGGCACTGCTGGAAAGCATTCAGGAGGATGCCCAGGAAGCGGGCAAGGATGTGCAACTCCATGGCCAGATAATCGCGCCCTACGATGGGCAAACCTCTGGCGCTGAAACGCTGTATCGTCAACCTGGTGGAGAACGCCCGTGCGCTATGGCGGGCAAGCCGATATCAGGATTGAAGATACAGAAACAGAGGTTGCCATATCCATCTGCGACAAGGGTCCAGGCATTCCCGAAGGGTCACTGCAGAAAGTATTTGACCCATTCTTTCGTCTGGAAAGCTCCCGTGCCCAACAGACTGGAGGGACGGGACTAGGTCTTGGGATTGCGCGAAACATCGCGCGCGCCCATGGCGGCGACCTAATTTTGCATAACCGCTCCCGAGGGCGGACTCTGCGCCAAGCTGAACCTGCCGCGATGAATACCCTGATACTGATTGCGCTCGCCTTGTTGGCGGGAGCCCTCCTGACACCGATTTTGATTCACCGGGCCTATCGCGCTCCGAGGATCCAGGAGCATAGATCGCCAGCGGATCTAGGGCTGCCCTACCTGGGCCGTGCGCATCCCAACCGCAAACGGCAAGCGCCTGTTTGCCTGTGTTCATTACCACTACCCGCGAAGGCATCAAAAACGGCCCTGCGGTGGCCGTGATACATGGCTGGGTGCGGCAACGCCGGGCACATGCTGCCGTTCGACTCCCTGCTCCATCACGAAGGCTATGCCGTACTGCTGCTAGACGCCCGCAATCACGGAAACAGCGATGATGACAGTTTCTCTTCCATGCCACGCTTCGCCGAAGATCTCGAGCACGGGCTCGACTGGCTGGGCCGCCAGCCACGCATTGACCCGCAGCGGCTGTACCTGCTCGGCCACTCCGTGGGGGCAGCTGCGGCGCTGCTGGTAGCCTCCCGCCGACAGGATCTGGCCGGCGTGATAAGCATCGCCGCCTTCGCCCACCCCGTAGAGATGATGCGCAGGCAGATGCGCTCGCACCATATTTCATACCTGCCCATCGGCTGGCTGGTGCTGCGCTATATCGAACGGACCATCAAGGCCAACTTCGATGATATCGCCCCCTGCAACACCATCCGGCAGGGGAGCTGTCCGGTGCTGCTGATACACGGCGAGGAGGACGAGAGCGTTCCGCTGGCGGATGCACGGCGGATATATGCCAACCGCCTCGACGACCGGGTGGAACTGCTGCTATTGCCTGAAACCGGCCACGACTCCAGGGAGGCCATCTCCACACACGGTGAATCGCTGCTGGCGTTCCTCCGGCGAAGTGCAGAGGGATTGCCCGATCGCCATGGGGCGGAGAGATGCGGGTTAACGCGTATCGTCAACCCGCAGAAACGAACGCAAAGCGCAGGAATACCGTTGTTGGTAAAACCCTGATACTTGAATGTGATCACACTGCCGACCGCAGGTGGCGCCGCGCGTTCCCGATCTGTCAGGCCGGAGCCGATATAGAAGCGCTTGTTTCCCTCGATCTCTACCCATAGGGCCCCGGTCATTCCGTGGTATTTCCCCTTGCCAGGCCGATAGCCAACCACCCTACCCTCCATATCATCAAAGCGTTTTACCTTGAGGGCGTTGGGACTGCGGCCTGTTTCGTAAGGGCTGCCAGGATTTCTCAATACCACTCCCTCGCCACCGGCCGCATCCACCGCCATCAGCCGCGTCATAACATGGGCAACATCTCGACAAACGGCTTGAGAGATAATCCGCAACTGCTCAACCGAATCACGCGCCAAGTATTGCCGCAGTCGCCCCAAGCGGGCATCCAGACCGCCCGGCGCATTCGGTACCTCGAAGATGTTGTAGGTGATGCGGCGCCAACCCGGGTGCGGCTGATCGCGCGACGTAATGGAGAGGGTCTCTTCAAAGCGCCCCCTGGCGATCCACAATTCACCGTCCAGTTCAAAAGGGGGAAGCTTCTCGGTAAACCCAGCCTGGGGGCAGCCAAACCAGCTTGCCCTGGCGCGACAGCAGCTGTCGGCCGTCCCAATAGGCCCGCACGCCATCGAGCTTCTCGCTCATAAACCAGCCGCTGACATCCATCCCCGGCCGATACTTCGTCAGCAGCATGAGATCCGGCGCCGCGGCATAGGCCGTCAAGGTAACAAACAGCACCAACAACCAGCCCAAACAGATCCCTGTCCTCTTCATTGATCACAGCTCCTTGTTGATCGAGTCAGCACAGACGCTAACAATCGACCGGTAGTGATGGCAATCACCGCCACATCTGAAATGGCCCTCGGTCCGCGATTGGGGGGATCAATGGAGCGATCATGCACACTATTCCCGATAGCCGGGGACAGGAGTGTCCCCATGTCATCAAGGGATTCAGAACGGCCCCCTGCACCACTATTTTGGGCTTCACCCGAGTTACGCCCCGGCCAACAGGCGGTTGATGCAACATCTACTCGACGGCCACTCAGCGGCTGCTGTGTTCCCCACCGGTGGCGGAAAATCCCTCTGCTATCAGTTACCCGCGCTGTTGCTGCCCGGCGTAACTTTGGTCGTCTCGCCACTGATTGCGCTGATGAAGGATCAGGTGGCGGCGCTCACCGCACGCGGCATCAGCGCCTGCCGACTCGACTCCTCACTCACTGCCGATGAGTACCGGAAGGTGGTGCAGCAACTTAAAAAGCGGTGAGCTGAGGCTGCTCTACGTCGCCCCAGAGCGGTTCAATAATGAGCGATTCAGGGCGATGTTAAAGCCTATCCAGATCGCCCTGTTTGCCGTGGATGAGGCACACTGCATCTCGGAATGGGGGCACAATTTCCGTCCCGACTATCTCAAGCTGGCGGGGTTTCGCTCGCCAGTTCGGCGCCGAACGCATACTGGCTCTGACGGCCACCGCCACGCCAGCAGTGCTGGAGGATATCTGCCGGCTGTTCGAGATCAAACAGACTGCGCGGTGAGCACTGGCTTTACC
>AASF01002103.1 GCA_000168735.1 Candidatus Endoriftia persephone str. Hot96_1+Hot96_2
AAGACGGTGCAGGTGAGCAACGCCATCACCTTCCAGGCCGACCAGCGCAAGCACGTGGAGGAGGCCTGGCCCGGCGACATCATCGGCCTGCACAACCACGGCACGATCCAGATCGGTGATACTTTCACCGAGGGCGAAGAGCTGAAATACGAGGGCATCCCTTACTTTGCGCCAGAGCTGTTTCGCCGGGTGGTGCTGAAAGATCCGCTGCGGCAGAAGGCGCTGCTGAAGGGGGTGCTGCAGCTCTGCGAGGAGGGCGCCACTCAGGTGTTTCGGCCGCTGAAGAACAACGATCTGATCCTCGGCGCGGTGGGCGTGCTGCAGTTTGAGGTGGCGGTGCAGCGCCTGAAGGGCGAGTACAACGTGGAGGCGATAGTTGAGTCGGTCAGCGTCGCCACCACCCGCTGGGTGGAGTGCGATGACGAGAAGATGTTGCAAAAATTCAAGGAGAAGAACCAGGCAAACTTGGCTCTCGACGGCGACGATCAGCTGGTCTATCTGGCGCCGACCCGGGTCAACCTGAGCCTGGCGGAGGAGCGCTGGCCCGAGGTGCGCTTCCTCGCCACCCGCGAGCTTTAGAAGCGGGGGACGCTAGGGGAGGCGGTGCGTCGATGGGACCCGTCACCAGCTGAAGCCTGCCGATGGGATATTTTCTCACCACGATTCTATTTGGAGGAACAAGATGGAAACCACAAGGGTTGAAGAGCTCATCCGCGCCGGGCTGTCGGGTGCTGAGGTGACAGTGACGGGTGATGGTCGCCACTTTGAGGCGGTGGTGATCAGCGCCGAGTTTGCGGGGAAATCCCTGATCCAGAAACACCGCATGGTGCTGGCGACGGTGCAGGAACAGATCGCCAATGATGAGCTGCACGCGCTCTCTATCAAGAAGGCCTGTACCCCCGAGGGAGTGGTAGGCGCAGCAAGGCTGAATTTGCCTGCTGGCTGGTTTCAAGGACCTGGAGCATTTGAAAAATGAACGGGGGACCCCATAATTAAAGTACAAGGTAAGTCGATTCGGCCCTTTTCCATTTGCTAGGAGGTATGCCATGTTCCTGATGCAGAAAAACACGGAAAAGCTGGTTGAGGTGCTGACGCAGGTTGATCTCTTCGACCCCAACCACACGGAGATCGTCGGTCGTATGCATGCCGGCGAAGAGATGCAGGATCCGGAAAGCTTCACCAAAGGTGATCTAATCTTTCCTTCCGGAGAGACGCTGCCGAGGTGCTGGACAGATGTCCGCTATCGTGAGCATTAGAGAGTTTCACAGTTGAATCCAAGGGCCGGGGGGCAGCAATGTCCGCCGGTTTTTTTGTCTCTGCGTGTTGCAGATTTTCCCCATTGCCTGCCTTCTAATCGGAAAAATACGCTGACAACGCAGCGCACAAAACGACTGAAACTGCTACAGGCTCGATGCTTGGCTCGGACCTCCATCGCTGTTTGGAAGACTCCCTTTTAACTTCCGCCATTACTGCATTCAGAATGAAATGCATCGATCGCTACAGGTGGTATCAGAGGGTATTTCACCCCTGGTTCGGGGTGTGGTGGATCAGGCGGGAAACCAAATTGGGAAGCAGATATGTTGAAGTGTAGAAGAGTGTTATCGAACGGGACCAGGCTGGCGCTTACAGTGCTGCTCCTGTTTGGTCTGAGCGCCTGTGGCGGTGGCCAGTGTGAGCGAGACTGCCGCAACGGCGGTTAGTAGCAGCCAGCCTGATGCCTCTTCCGGCACTGATTTAAGTGGCGAGTCAGGCGGTACCGCGGCAACGACGCCCGCGTCCCTCGCCTCCGGCACCGCCGGGCGCTCCTACGAAGTCGAGTTGCAGGCATCCACGCTCGTCAGCGGCATGAGCTGGAGTGTCTCCAGCGGTATGCCGCCGGGACTCACATACGCGCCAGGCGCCACTGCAGATCGCCTGCGCATCTCCGGTATACCGAATCAGGCGGGAACCTATGAGTTCACCGTCAGCATCTTGGCCAATGGTGAGATCAGCAGCAGCCGGTTTCGGATTGTTGTTGATGCAGGCACAAGCACAAGCACAGCGCTGAGTGTAGATGCCAGTGGTGTCGGTCAGGCCACCCTGGGGACAGCCTACAGCGCTAATATCACCGGCAGTGGTGGTGAAGGCAGCTACAGTTGGTCGCTCAGCGGTACGTTGCCGGCGGGCCTGAGTTGGGCGGAGGCGGCGGATAATCTCTCCATCGATATTACTGGCACACCGACCCAGGCTGGCCAGTTCCAGTTCGCTGTTAATTTGCAGACAGCGGGCGATAGCGTCCAGTGAGACGCTCAGCATCACAGTGGTTGAGACGATCGAGCCAGTGGNCCCCTGACCACCAAGTTTGGTACCGGCGGCCACCAAGGACAGCGCCTACAGTACCACCCTGCAGGCGAGCGGTGGCGTTGCTCCGTTCAGCTGGAGCATCAGCAGCGGCACGCTGCCGGCGGGCTCTGAGCCTGGATAGCTCCTCCACTCTGGCCAGCGTCAGCCTCTCCGGTACCCCCACTGAGAGCGGCAGCTACAGCTTCAGCGTGCAGGTGACTTCTGATGGCCAGAGCGCCAGCCGCGACTATCAGTTCGAACTGTGGCTGATGCGTGGTACGACTGCCTGGTGGCAAGCAGTGATATCGAAGGCTTTGGTCGAAACACTCTCGGCGCGCTGAGTTCACCGACTGGTTATGAGACCTATGTGGTGACCTCGCTGGCAGACAGTGGCCCGGGTACTCTGCGGGATGCGATCTCACAGGAGACAGCGACTGATCCAGTTCGCGGTGGACGGGTGAAATCAAATCCGCACGACCGATATCCTGATCAAGAAGCCCTATATCACCATCGATGGTGCGAGCGCACCTGCGCCGGGCATCACCCTCAAGAAGACCCAGCGGATGGGCGGTGCGTTGATCGTTGGCGGTACCCACGATGTGGTGATCCAGCATATCCGGGTTTGGGGTGCTTACAAGGCGGGTGATGGCACAGTCAACAATGCCGGCACCCTCGGCATTGATGGTGACTGGGATCCTGACTATGTGGCGCGCAATATCGTGCTTGATCACATCACTGCACGCAACGCCACCGACTCCGGGTCCTGATATCTGGGGGCGAGGTGGCAGGATGTGACGGTCTCCTGGAACCTGATCTTCCACAACTATCATCCGACCACCATCTCGCACTACCCGTCGCCCTACCAGACGCGGCAGCGGATCTCGATGCACCACAATGTCTATGCGGAGAATGGCGAGCGCAATCCGCAGATCCGTGGTGATGTGCAGGAGCTGGACTATGTCAACAACATCGTCTATGGCTGGGGATGGGCAAATGTGGGCTGCTATGGCATCCGTATCAAGAATGACTGGGCAAATGGCGAGCCCCAGTCCAATCTCAACATCGTCAACAACCACTTCCTCACCGGTCCGGCGGGTCGCTGCGATGATTCGGCGCTGATCTACGGTTGGGATCCGGGTCCGGACCAGTACGATGGTGGTCCTGAGTGGCACCCCGTGGAGCAGGGCACGGTGATCTGACACGAGTCGTATAGGGCTCCCCTCTGGGTCAACGGAAATATCCTGCCCAGCGCCAACCGGGACCACTACTCGACCATTGCCCAGCCGCTGTTTATCCCCTCTGAGGCGCAGGTCACCACCTGTGCCGGCGAGTGAGCTACGGGATCGGGTGCTGCCCGGGGTGGGGATGAAGTTTCGCGATGCGGAGGAGCAGGCGCTGCTTAACGATATCAAAAACTCCGCTCCCTGAACGCAGCAGCCTTGAGGAGATAAAAGCGTCACCAATTGGTGGCGCTTTTTTTTTGGCACAGCCAAGCGTGGGATCAGGCTGCCGAGCAGTTCTGGCTGAAATCGGAGCTGCATGCGATCTGTTTGAGTACCGGGTCAGTTCTGTAGCGCCTTCGGGTAAGGAAAAGACCACCTCTTCGGTCTTTCCGGCCCCCTCATTGATCTGATCGGCACCCCACTCCTGTAGTCGCTCGAGTACTCGTTCTACTAGCACTTCCGGGGCTGAGGCGCCGGCGCTAACGCCGATCCGGGCCTTCCCCGCGAGCCAGCTACGGTCGATATCTTCCGCGCCATCGATCAGATAGGCGGGGGTGGAGTGTCTTCTTGCAATTTCGCACAAGCGGTTGGAGTTTGAGCTGTTGGGAGAACCGACTACCAGCACCAGATCGCACTGCTCCGCCAACTCTTTCACCGCATCCTGACGGTTCTGGGTGGCGTAGCAGATGTCGTTTTTCTTCGGCCCCTCGATGTTGGGGAATCGCTGCTGCAGCGCCGCGATCACCAGCGCCGTGTCATCTATCGAGAGGGTGGTCTGGGTGACGAAGGCGACCCGCGATGAGTCGCTGATCTGTAATTGCTCCACATCTGAGGGGGTGACCACCAGGTGGATGCGCGCGGACTCCTCCTTGCTCCGACACTGTCCCATAGTTCCTACTACCTCCGGGTGGCCGCGATGACCGATCAGGATCACCTCATAGCCATCCCGGCAGCGTCGTGCCACCTCCAGATGGACCTTGGTCACCAGTGGGCAGGTCGCGTCGAAGATCCGCAGATCGCGCCGCTGTGCCTCCTGGCGCACTGTCTGGGAGACGCCGTGGGCGCTGAAGATCACCGTGTTGCCGTCGGGGATGTCGGAAAGTTCATCGACAAAGATGGCGCCGCGCTGGCGTAGACTCTCCACCACAAAGCGGTTGTGCACCACTTCGTGACGCACATAGATCGGGGCGCCGAGCATGTCGAGGGCGCGCTGTACGATCTCGATGGCGCGGTCGACGCCGGCACAGAAACCGCGGGGATTGGCAAGGATGATTTTAGACATGGTCGTTTCGTTGAGTATCAGTTATCGCGGTTGTCCGGGAGGGGGTTCTGCACCTGCAGGATTTTCACCCGGAAGTGGAACTCTCGTCCGGAGAGAGGATGGTTGAAGTCGACCCGCACACTGTCACCGTTGCACTCCAGTACCACTCCAGCGATCTCATCGCCGGCGGGGGTGACGAAGCCCACCAGGGTCTCGGGCTCGGCCGATACCCCCTCGGGAAATTCGCTCAGCGGGATCGGTTGGATCTTCGCCGCGTCGCGCGGGCCGAACACATCGTCTCCCGAGACCAGCAGGCTCTGATCCGCTCCCACGCTGAGGCCGTAGACCGCCAGTTCCAGGGGGCGGGCCAGGGTGCCGTCTCCGACAGTGAACTGGAGCGGTTGCTCGTCGAAGGTGGAGACTACCTCGGTGCCGTCGGGAAGGCTCATAGCATAGTGCATCTCCACCCGGCTGCCGTGGGTGATGGCGCCTGCGGGCAGTTGATCCGGATCAGTCATGGGTCTGTTCCGCATGAATCTCGTGCATCAGCGGCAGCGTCAAGGCCGAAGACAGCTGGCCGTGCTCCAGCGCCCGGGTGAGTCGCGCCGGTGCGCTACGGCCCATACATTTGTGTTCAGGGTCGCCGTCGAAGGCGCGCTTCATCGACTGGATCAGCGCTTCGCGGTCGAACTGTGCACCGCTGAGCGCCTCTTGCAGATCGATTACCTCATTGGCTAGCTGGCGGCAGAAGCCCTGGTGCTCTTGCCAGAGCTCCCCCACGGCGCCGCCAGTACGCAGACCGGCGATGTTGCTGGTGAGGATGTAGAGGTTCTTCAGCACCAGCTCAAACAGCAGTTCTGCGTCGTTTTGCAAGATGCGGGTGGGGATATCCAGCGCGCCCAGCGCGTCGGCGATCAGTCCCAGCCCGGGGGCCATAGAGCGGTGAAGGGATGATCACCTTGGTATCCATCCCCTTCTTCTTCTCATACCAGACTGAGATCACGGTGGGGTGCTCAATCCCCGCCAAGTCGGCTGGTAGCAGTTCGTTCTGTAGTAGACAGAGTCGATCTTTCCAGACGCTTGGTAGCTGCCCTAGCAGGGGTTGCAGGTCGGCTTCACCCACCGCCACCACTACCACCTCAGGACTGGGCAGAGCTGCGGCCAGCTCGCCCATATCAGTGTTGCGGGTCACCGGGTAGATCGGAACCCCAAGCCTGATCAGTCCCCGGGAAAATACGCCGCCCATCTCCCCGACGCCGATGATAACTATCGGGCTTTGCATGGTTTTTACTACCTTTGATCGGATAATGCTCCGTAGAATACCGGATTTGT
>AASF01002102.1 GCA_000168735.1 Candidatus Endoriftia persephone str. Hot96_1+Hot96_2
CCCTTGATCCCGGTTCCATTTGCCCTCGTCGAAGGGCACGGTGTCGGTGTGGCCGGAGATCACTAGTCCTCTCTGGGCCGGAGCCGCGGCTGGCGATCAGGTTGAATTGACCGTCACAACCCGGCACCGGCAGGATCTCGATCTGGAAGCCAAGAGGTTCGAGCCAGCCGCTGAGGTGTTCGATCACCTGCTGGTTGCCCATATCCCACTCGGGGTTGACGCTGCTGACCGAGGGGGCTGCGATCAGCGCCCGGGCCAATTCGATGAATTTGGGTGTGGTCATGGGTTGATTCTGGAAGGCCAGTCCCACGCATGCAAGCCAAAAAGGTATGCTTTGCTCTTTTGCATAGGGAGAGCGGGGCATGCGGATGCACTACGAAGAGATTGAGCTGAGCACCGGCACAGGGGTTGGCACTGCACCGATATCACGCTGCAGTTGCAGGATCTGTTGGCGCGCCAGGGCCTGCAAAATGGCTTTCTGCTGGTGTCGAGCCAGCACACCACCACCGCACTCACTATCAACGAAAAGCGAGTCGCGCCTGCTCGATGATCTGCGGCTGTTTCTGCATCGTCTCGCGCCGCCGGGGGATGCCTATCTGCACAATGACATCCATCTGCGCGATTGCCCGCCGGGTGAGCCAAAGAATGCCCATGCCCATCTCGGGTGCGATGATGCTCGGCTCCAGCGAGGCGATCCCGGTGGAGCAGGGTCAGCTGGTGCTGGGGGAGTGGCAATCGCTGATGCTGCGTGGAACTGGACGGTCCGCGGGAACGCAGGAGTGGGCGGTGCGGCTGGTGGGAGAGTGGATTCCCGATGTTGGATTGGCGCCGATGCCGACGCCTATAGGTTTGCGACTGAACTCGATGCCGGCGCACTGGGCCTGGGAGTTCCTGCGCCGCAACCCTGACTATCAATCAGGAGTGGCAGGCGTTCATCACTACCTGGCGGGCGCTGGAAGCAGAATATGGGCGGGCGCCGATACCGCGATTTCTGTGCCTGGAAGCTCGATCCACGCGCCTGGCTGGCGGCGGCTGAGTGTGAGGAGGGCGACTGCCGTATCGACGGCGACCACCGGTGTTGATCGAGTGCGCCCTGGGCGCCCGTTGGGGTTTCTATAAATTGCCGCGCCGGATCCGGCGGCCGACGCGGTGGTGCAGCAGGAGCGGCTCGCCTGGAGGGCGGTCGAACTGCCCACGCACCTGCAGTCAGCAGATGAGCGACCGGACTCGGGTCAGGTGGCGCTGGTGTTCGATCTGCAGCTGCCGCTGGCCGCTCAGCTCGAGCAGGCCAAACGTCTGCTGCAGATCGAACAGCGCCGGCAGATCAAAAAAGCAAGCCTGTTGCCGCCACGTATCGCCGCCCATGGTCCTCGTTTGACCCCGGATGCTGCAGCTGCTCGACGGGGCTCAGGCAGGTGCGGAGCCATCCCGCATGGTGCAGGTTCTTGGCTTTGATTCCGTAGAGGCGTTGGATCACGCCCTGGAGGAGGCGAAGCAGCTCCGCGACGGCGGGCTATCGTCGCCTGCTACTGCTCGATTGAGCTAGGCCCTTGCGTAGTGGACAACTCTCTGTTTTGCTATGGATAAGCCTCCGCGACGCTACTGATCAGATAAATCAAAGAAGGATCTCAATGCCATGCGGCAGTTTATCCGTCACCCGTCGACTATCCCGATCCATTACCAGCTGCAAGAGGTGGTGGGGGACAGCAAGGAGTATCTGCGCAATATCAGCGAGGGGGGACTCTGTTTCATCTCGCACTCAAAGGTTGAACTCGGTGTGATGATCGACATCAGTATTCCCGCTGGTCGACCCGCAGCTTCCATGCTGCCGGTATGGTCGTCTGGTGTCACGAGAAACCGGGGGGCTTTGAGGTGGGTGTGCATTTTGACAATCCGCGGGTTGAATTCGCCGGTACGCATGGTGGAGCAGGTCTGTCAGATCGAGCAGTATAAACAGCAGATACTCGAGCAGGATGGACGGAAACTCTCCGGTGAGGAGGCGGCAATGGAGTGGATCGAGAACTTCGCCGACCGCTTTCCTCGCTGAGTTTGAGATTTACTGACCCGACCTTAACGAATATGGAGGCGAGCTGTCGCGTATGAAGCCGTTTCCCTTTGCACTGGCACCAGGGTGAGAATCTAGAGGATCTGCTCGACTCCTGTCTGGCGCAGCTCGGCTCGCTGCCAGCGGATGCCAATCTGGGCTTTCTCTACGCCACCGACCAGCTGGCGCCGACAACTGGCGGATCTGGTTTCGGCCGCTGCGCCCAGGCCTATCCCGCGGGTGCACTGGGTCGGCACCCTTGGGGGGTGGTATCTGCGCCGGCAGCCAGGAGATCTACGAAACCCGCGGCGGTGGCGGTGATGGTCGGTAGCTTCCCAGTCGCCAATTTTGGTCTGCTCAGAGAGACCCCGCGGGGGCCAGTCAGCCGGATGGATCCCCCCGCATGGTTGCTTGATGCTGAGCCGCTGTTCGCTCTGCTGCACGCCGATCCCTCTAACCCCGAGACCGCCGTCTGGCTGCAGACGCTGGCGCAGCATCCTGATCGCCCCTTCATCAATGGCGGTATCACCTCTTCGCCAAGGGGCACAGCTGCAGGTTTTCGACGGGGTGATCAGTGGTGGTATCTCCGGGGTGCTGTTTGGCAGCGAAGTGGAACTGATCACCGACCACACTCAGGGCTGTTCGCCGATCGGGCCGGTGCATCAGTTGAGCCACAGCGATGAGAATCTGCTGATTAGCATCGATGAGCGTCCAGCGCTGGAGGTGATGCGCGAGGAGATGGGTGAGGTGCTGTCACGGGATCTGCAGCGGGCCGGCGGCTATATTTTTGCCGCCCTGCCGATCAGCGGCTCCGACAGCGGCGACTATCTGGTGCGCAATTTGATCGGGGTCGATGAGGTGAGCGGCGTGATTGCGGTGGGTGATTACCTGCAGGATCAGCAGCACATCATGTTCTGCCGGCGCGACGGCAACAGTGCGCGTCAGGATATGCAGCGCATGCTTGACCGGCTGAAGCGGCGGCTCATCGGGCGGCAGATCCGTGGCGGTATCTATGTCTCCTGCCTGGGGCGCGGGCGCTACCAGTTTGGCCCCGGTTCGGAGGAGCTTGGGATGATCAGCGCGAGCCTTGG
>AASF01002101.1 GCA_000168735.1 Candidatus Endoriftia persephone str. Hot96_1+Hot96_2
GATCAAGCCCGCTCTGGCGGTGGGAGTGGGCGTGAAAGTGCTGCAGATCGCCGTGGCGATGAGCGTGGAAGTGGACCCGCTCGCGGATCAGGCGGCGCAACAGGTCGATGCCCAAAAGGATCAGCATCAACACCCACCAATTGCTCCAGCAACTGGGCGATGCTGGCCGGTATCAGACTGTCGAGCACCACCACCACCCCGGCAAAACAGAACAGGGTAAGGCTATGCCCCAGCCCCCAGACCGCACCCTGGGCGCAGCGACTCCCGGCAGACTGCGACGACCACTGACCAACGAGACCACTGCAGCCAGGTGGTCTGCTTCCATCGCATGCTGCATACCGATAAGAAAAAACCGAACGCGAGGGGATAGTGAACACACCGCCCCCTGGTTGCAATGATACGAGTCACCCTTCCCGATCAACTATAACTCAACCACCCCACACCAGGCGGGCTAATCGTTATCCAATCGATTGAAGTCAAACAAACCGGCCTCGATCGGCTCCTGTTGCCGATAGGCGGCATGCAACCGATCGCTGTGCAGCCAGAAATCCGCGGCTGGTGCGGCGTACCCCATACCGGTCCAGCAAGGCACGATAGTCGGCCTGGTCACGCATCGCGGCGATCTCATCCACAAAACCGGCCAACCGGGAACTTTCAACCCGCAGCAGAAGGTTGGGATAGGCACCCACCACCCCCCTACTCACAGAAAGCGTATCCTCCTGCGGCAGACGCCGTTGTTGCTCACGAAAGATATGGGCAATATTGCTGTGGGCGTTGTTGCGCAGCAGAGTATAGAGATGGAGGCCAGCATTGCCGCCGACCACGCTGAGCAGTGCCATCTGTGGCAGATGGATCACCGGCAGCCCCTGCAGGTGGGTCAGCCGCTGCAACTGGCGTTCGACATAGTCTGTGCTCTCCGGCTGCAGACGATATTTTGAGGAGTCGGCACCACCCAGGCGCCGGCGTAACATCGCCAATAGCTCCTGCATCGGGTCGTCACTAAGATAGTTGATGCCGCTCTCCTGGTCGAAGCTCAGCTGCTGCTGGTCAATGAACTCCCGTACCTTGTCGTGGGCATCCCGATACCAGTGGCGCCATTTTTTCTCGCGTTCCTGCCGTGGCAGCAGCATCAGGAAGTTGAACTCGCCATCCATGCGCAGGTAGTCCATGTGAGAGACGGGTGTTAAGCTGAATGCCCGAGGATTGCCATAGACATCAAACCCCGCCACTAGCAGATAGTGGATCCGCTCAAACAAATTGTAGCTGATCAGCCAAGCACTCTGCGGCCGCTCACCCACTAGCCCCTCCACCACGCTTGCGCTATCGAAGTGGCGAAACACCGTCAATGCCGCATTGGGATTGTGCCGTTCACCATCCCACACCAGGTCGAGATTGATATCCTCAGAGTCGTCGAAACGCTGCCGCAGATAGTCCCGCTTTGCCGCCAGATAGGATTCATGCCGCTGCCAGTATTCGTGCCAGTTGACCAACAGCAGGGCATCGCTGCTCTCGCCGGAGGGGCAACCGCAACCGCTCCCCCATGTCGGCCAGCACCCGGTCGGCATCGTAGTCGATGATCGGATTATCGGGGTCGAGAAAGAAGAGCCAGAAGTGATCATTGATCACGTTCAGTGCCACCTGTCCGCGGCACACCGGCCCCTTGATAAAGCCGGAGATAAAATAGCGCGCATCGTCCAGCAGAAATAGATAACGGCTCTTCACCGGAATCGCCTGGAAGGTCTTGAACGGGTTGGCTGCAAACCGGCTACCATAACCAGGCAATGCATCGACTCGATAGCCATCCCCGAGAAACAATTGCTGGCCAACGCTGCATGCGTGCGGGGCTCAGGGCGTAGGGCAGATGGGTCTTCGCCCAGGATGCTGGTACGTACTGGCTGCAATCGATAGTAGAAACGCTTCACCCCCGGGGGTCATCGAAGGGACGCCGGCTGGGAATGATCGCAATCGGCGCGCCGCTGGGGGTGCGGGAGCGCACCAGACGAAACCAAACACCGGACGGCATTTCATCAAAGTAGAGATCGCCGATGAACAGGTGCTCGAACAGATAGCGACTCATCAGCCTGCTGCTGCCAGGGAACGGCCATTGAGAAACGCCTCCCAGCGACTTACCCGCACTTGCTGTTGCGGGTTCAGCACCACTCGATCGTCGCCTTGCGCCCCCTGCGCCAGCCAGCGCATCAACACCCCGTACTCCTCATCGGCCCAGCCCCGGCACTCCGTAAGGCATGCCCCAGAGCGGATGCTCCGCAGTGAAGTCGGCGAACTCCTGGCGGCTGGGCGCACTGCTGGTCTCGATTAAGCTTTAGGTCGAAGCTGTTGTCAGGCAAGCGGCGTCCTGCAGGCATCGGATGCAGCCTCTTCAGCGCCAGCATGCCGGCGATCAGGCTGTTCTCCAGATTGCCCAGGCTGTTGCTCTGGCCTTCGTTGATCACCGCATGAAACTCTTTCTCACGCCACTGCTGTGGCGTCTGGGCATCGATGAAGAGGCGGGTAACATTAGCGGAGATCAGCCGGGTGCCGTCATACACCTCCTGTTTGCTGGCGCCGCGAGTGATCCCCCTCATAGGCGCTCAGCTTGAGCTGGCAGGGGGCATCTGTAACAGCCGTGGCAGACCACACATGCGGCGCTCAAGCAGCGGTTTAACCTCATGCTGATAATCCACCGGCTCCCCCTGCTCTGCCGTCGCCAGGATCCCTCCATAAAGTAGAAGGCTGAGGTCCAGGTCCCGATCCGCCCAGTTCCACGGGTCACGAGGGTTACAGGCCGAAAGGGAGAGTGGGAGATTAGCAGCAACAACCAGAAATAACGCACAGCCATCGGGACCTGCCTTGGTTTGATCGATCCAGCAGAAGTGGCCGCAGGCTCACCCGTCTTGTCGGCGTCCTAATTCTATCAAAATCAGTGGGGCGCTGCAGGCCTCTTGTCTGACTCCGCTGTACTGCGCCTGGCGCTGGCCAGTATCTCGATCTGCTGCAGGTATTCCTGGTACTGGGGGGTCTCCTGGTCACTGTAGTTGAGGTTGCGATAGAGGCCGGTCAGCTGGGTGAAATAGTGCCGGGCCTCATCCTTGTCGGCAAACTTGTAGTGCTGGTTCACCAATCGAAAGACACGGTTGAAGGAGTCTGCCTGACGCTCCAGAGTGGCGGTGGCATCAACCTTGTCGAAGGCATCCTGTTGCAGAAACACCATGTCGACAAACAGCGCCTTCTGATAGACAACAAAGTCCTCCAGGGTGATCCCCTCCTCGCCGGTGACCTGCATCATCTGCGAGACTGACTCGCCTCGGCCGAGCAGCTCGGTCATCTGTTTCACCCGATCGCTCCAGCCCGGCGCGATCTGCC
>AASF01002100.1 GCA_000168735.1 Candidatus Endoriftia persephone str. Hot96_1+Hot96_2
AAACGAATTCGCCTTGATCAACGCCTTGATGCTGCTCCAGCAGCTCCTCGACGTGGAAGGGTTTGCCGAGGTAGTCGTCAGCGCCGGCCTTGAAGCCGTCCACCCGCTCATGCCAAGCGTCGCGGGCGGTCAGGATCAGCACCGGCACGCTGTTGTCGCGGCTGCGCCAGTTGTGTAGCACCTCCAGCCCCGGCCGCCCTGGTAGGCCCAGGTCGAGCACCACGATGTCGTAGGGCACCTCATCGCCGAGGAACTCGCCATCGATGCCGTCGCGGGCCAGATCCACGGCGAAGCCGGCACGGGAGAGTTCGGGTTGCAGTGTCTCGACCAGTTCGTAATCGTCTTCTACCAGCAGTAGGCGCACGTCTAATTCTCGATCTTTTTCTTGATCATCTCGCCGCTGGCGGCGTCGAAGTAGAACTCCCAGACCCGCCCCTGCTCATCGAGCAGTTCGAGTTCATAGACCAGACGCCCCTGCTTATGTTCGAGTTCCACTTCGAGGATCTGGGCCCGGCTGCTGCAGACGTTCAAGGATGGTTTTTAGTGGCAGGATCTCGCCAGCCTGTTTCAGCCGCAGCGCCTCATCGTGGTCGGAAGTGAAGGCAGGGGTGAGTCCGCCAAGCAAGACCAGAAGCAGGAGAGTGCGCGTCATCAATCGTCCCATCGGCCGAAGCCGGGAATATTTACTTGATGTTCGTCGAAGGATCCGCTCTCCGCTCTGGAATGGCAAGCCAGGCAGCTGCCGCAGTGGCTAATGTTTGCCTCTCTGACAATAGCTGCTCTGTTAGTGGTGCTGATCTCATGCCGGTCGTTGAATTGGGTAATGCCGTCGGCCCGGTAGAGATCGATCAACTGCGTCAGCTGATCTGCATGAAGTATCTGGCTCGAGAGCAGTAGGGTCAGGCTGAGAGTGCTCTTTAGCATCAACTGGCCCTTCGCTTGTAGCCGGTGATCATGGCGCGCACCAGATTCTCATTGTGGAGCCGGCTGGCGAACAGCACGCCCGCCAGATGCAATCCGACTAGCAATAACGAGAGGTGGGCGAGGAGTTCGTGCAACTCCTCCAGTGCCCTTGGCCAGGAAGCCCTGGGGTGCCCGCCATCAGGCTGGCGAGCGGTCCGGAAAACTCCGCTGCTCCATACAGCAGCAGGCCGCTGAACGCGGTCCCTGTGAGGCAGAGCAGCAGCGCCACCACCATCGCACCACCAGCCGGATTGTGTCCCAGATAGCGCTTGGCACGCAGTGCCCAGCTCATCTTTGAGATAGCGGATCACTATCTCGGGGCGGTGTACAAAGTCGCTGAATCGCGGCGTGGCGCCGGGCCCGATGAAGCCCCATACCAGCCGCACCAGGATTAATCCCAACAGCGTATAGCCGGCCCAGCTGTGGAGGCGCATGAAGTGGTCTTCGGTGATGTAGGCGATGGCGAAGCTGCCCGCCCAGGCCCCAGTGGAACAGCCGCACCAGTGGGTCCCACACCTTTATCTCGGGTTCGTTGTTCATGGATCGGATCCCTTCTTGCTATTTGAGATCCAGGGTAGCGGGCAAAGCTGAAATGAAGCTGAATGCGCGCGGGATTACTCCACTCTCACCGTGGCCGGTTGATTTGGGATTGGAAATTGATCCCATCTCCTCTCGTGCAGGGGGGGTAAGGCACGGGAGGGCCGTCCCAATCATGATTTAGTGGGAACGCCTATCCTGTAAGTAGAGAGGGTGGATCTATCTGATGAATGACATCGATAAAGAGGCTTTGACAAGGCAAAAGCTGCTTGGAATGCATCTGCGGATGCCCCCCGTCAGGGTCATGCGGAGTCGTAGAGAGATCGATTAGGGACATCCACAGACAGGGATGTTGAGACAGGGTCGTGAGGAGGGAACACAGAATGACAAATCAACAGCGAAACTTGTTTGGGTTTTCGATGTTCAGTGCTCTGTTGCTTCTTTTGGCCTTGATGCCGACCCAGCCGGTTGGGGCTGCGTGGGAGGTGTGCCGCACAGAGTTCAGCTTTGACTCAGTGCCAGATAAGGTCAAAGCGGGGAGCGCTCTCAGAGTAGTACTCAGGGTGACCAACAAATGTAAACCAGATAATCCAGATCTTAGCTATCTAAGGTTCATCAGGGTTGATGTGGTTGGAAACAGGTGGATCTGGGGGAAGGTCGATCGGGGTTCCAAAACGGTTGAATATGAGATGCTTGCAATCAGAGGCGGCATCCGCAAAAAGTTTGTGGTCGATCTGACCGTTGGGAACGGACCGGGCGGTGAGGCGATGGTGCTAGCCTTTGCCAACGTATACAACAACCGTAGTCCCAGTGAGGGGACGTTGCTGAAAATCGGTACCAAGATCG
>AASF01002099.1 GCA_000168735.1 Candidatus Endoriftia persephone str. Hot96_1+Hot96_2
TCGCCTTGATCCCTAAGTGAGCACCCATAAAAAACGATCGATTCCTCCGTGGCTCTGGCGTGCGGCAGCGCGGTGGAGTGTCACACCCGATCTGGATGATGCGTCAGGCCGGGTCGCTATCTGCCGGAGTACCGGGGCCACCCGCGCCAAGGCCGGTAGCTTCATGGACCTCTGCCGTAATCCTGAACTGGCATGCGAGGTGACCATCCAGCCCCTCGACCGCTACCCGCGTGGATGCGGCGATCGCTCTTCTCCGATATCCTCACCGTACCCGACGCCATGGGACTGGGGCTCTACTTCACCGAAGGAGAAGGGCCACGCTTCGAACGCCCCGGTGCGTGATGAGGCAGCGGTCAAGGCGCTGGGTCTGCCCGACATGGAGGATGACCTGGGCTACGTGATGGATGCGGTGGCGCACCATCCGCCGCGAGCTGGATGGACGGGTGCCGCTGATCGGCTTCTCAGGCAGCCCCTGGACCCTGGCCACTTACATGGTCGAGGGCGGCGGCACCAAGAACTTCGCCCAGGTAAAGGGGATGATGTTCGATCGTCCCGAGCTGATGCATCAGCTGCTCAGCCGGGTTGCCGATTCGGGTCACCGCCTACCTGAATGCGCAGATTGCCGCCGGTGCACAGGCCGGTGATGATCTTCGATACCTGGGGTGGCGCACTCACCCCGGCCGCCTACCAGGCCTTTTCCCTCGACTACATGCAACGCATCATCCAGGGGCTGACCCGCGAGGCGGAGGGCCGCCAGGTGCCGGTGATCCTCTTCACCAAGGGCGGAGGGCTCTGGCTCGAGCGGATGGCTCGAGAGCGGCTGCGATGCACTCGGGCATCGACTGGACCCTCGCATCTAGCACGAGGCGCGCCGGCGCGTCGGTTGACAAGGTAGTGCTGCAGGGCAATATGGATCAAGGCGATTCGTTTAAACCGCAGACTATCCCTTTA
>AASF01002098.1 GCA_000168735.1 Candidatus Endoriftia persephone str. Hot96_1+Hot96_2
TTTAAACGAATTCGCCCTTGATCCGGATTGCGATCTCAGACTATGTACCCAACACAGCCCGCGTAGATGACCATCGACGTGGCTATGTCCCAACTCCTTCGGTTTATGGCGGCACCAACGAGCAGTCTGGTGTTCAGCAAGCCTGGAATGACCCGGATCTGGAGCCCCTCAGCGGGCTCCCGATTCCTTTCCAGGTCAGTCCATTCCGTATGCTGATCGACGGCATCACTACTGAGCAAATCCCCGCCTCAGATCGCGGTCTGCACTATGGTGACGGGCTGTTTTGAAACCATTGCTGTAGCCGCTTCACGACCACGTCTCTGGGAACGCCACATGGCGCCGGCTGGCCGAAGGCGAAGAGACGCCTTGGCCTGGCCGCCTTTGCCGCGGGATCTACTTTGGTCGGAAGCCGAATCGCTCATCAGTGGGGCACAGCAGGGTGTATCTGAAGATCCTGCAATACCCGTGGCAGCGGTGGGCGCGGGCTATCGTTCTCCCAGGGCCCGCCAGCACCCCGGCGCATTCTCTCTTTCCACCCCTTGGCCCGAGTTTCCTCGCTACTGGTTCCGTGAGGGTATCGAGCTGCGTCTCTGTGATACCCGGTTGGGCATCAATCCTGCGTTGGCCGGTATCAAAACACCTCTGTCGACTGGAACAGGTACTGGCGCGCAATGAGTGGGATGACCCGGCGATCCCCGAGGGGGTGATGCTGGATATCGAAGGGCGGGTTATCGAAGGGACCCAAAGCAATCTGTTCCTGCTCAAGAATGGTGGGCTTGATCACCCCGGGATCTCTCTCGTTGCGGGGTTGCGGGTTGTTAATGCGTGGCCTGGTGCTGGAGAGTGCCCGTGCCCTTAGGCATCGATTGCCTGATCAGAGATCTGGGTGTCGACGAGTTGGGCACCGGCAGATGGGGTTTTTATCTGCAACTCCCTGATCGGCATCGTGTTGGTGGCCCGCTTCGCTGCACACAAATTTGATCCCAAGCTGATCCCGAGCGAACTCGTGGAGACGGTCAGGCAGCGCGCCTTTGGCCAGCGGGATGCAACACTCCTCAGCTCAGGCTGAGTCTCTATGCCAACAGAATCATCAATCCTATCTCTGTCTCTCCCATCAGACAGGCAATGGAGTAGAATCACTCGCTATGCTGCAACGGATATTTGGCGCCCTGATCTTTGTCTCCAGTCTCCTCATCGCCTGGGCCTGGATGGAGTACCAGCAGTTCCAGGAGATGCCGCTCAATCTGCCCGCCGACGGGCTGCTTTATCAGCTGGATCAGGGTGACACGGTACAGCCAGCTGGCGGTGGATCTTAAGCAACTGGGAGTGATTGATCAGCCGCTGCTGCTGCGTCTGTTGGCGCGCCCAGAGTGGTCTGGCCAGCCGCGCTCAAGGCGGGGGAGTATCGGATCCCGGCGGGCACCACACCAATAGAGCTGCTTGAGTTGCTGGTTGCCGGCAAGGTCACCCACTACAGCCTGACCCTGGTCGAAGGTTGGACCTTCAAGCAGATGATGGCGGCGATAGATCGTGACCCGGTATTGCTCCATACTCTGCGAGGTGCCACAGATGTGCAGATCATGCAACAGATCGGCCATGCAAACGAGCATCCCGAGGGTCGATTCTTTCCCGACACCTACCACTTTCCTAAGGGTACCAGTGATCTGGATCTGCTGCGGCGCGCCTATGCACGGATGAGAGAGACGTTGGAACAGGCCTGGCAGCAGCGCCAGCCAGAACTGCCCCTGAAGAGCCCCTATGAGGCGCTGATTCTCGCCTCCATCGTTGAGCGTGAAACGGGACTGCCGGAGGAGCGCCCGCAGATCGCCGGAGTGTTTATCCGGCGTCTGCAGAAGCGTATGCGGCTGCAGACCGACCCTACCGTGATCTACGGCATGGGAGAGCGCTATGATGGCAACATCCGTCGCCGCGATCTGAAACAGGACACTCCCTACAACACCTACGTACATGCAGGCCTGACTCCAACCCCGATCGCCATGCCGGGAGCAGCAGCGATTGAGGCGGTACTGCATCCAGCCCGAAGGGGATGCACTCTACTTTGTCGCCACCGGCAATGGCGGCCATAAATTCTCGGCTACCCTGGAGGCACACAACCAGGCGGTGCGCAAATATCAGTTGAAGCGATGAAACAGAAGCAGGGCAGATTTATTACCGTTGAAGGAGGCGAGGGGGCAGGCAAGAGCAGCAACCTCGACTTTATTCGCCAGCAGTTGGAAGCGCAGGGCAAGCAGGTTCTGTTTACCC
>AASF01002097.1 GCA_000168735.1 Candidatus Endoriftia persephone str. Hot96_1+Hot96_2
TAAACGAATCGCCCTTGATCATCCCCCACCAGCACACTTTTAGACCATCTTGTCGCCGGGCACGTGCATGCGCCTCCGGAGGTGCGCAGAGCTGCAATCGGTTCGCGCTATGTTCAATCACATCAAACTCGATACCCTTGTTTTGCAGGGAACTCTTTGAATGTATATGGCAACTGACATAGTCTCCTCCTCTCCTTCGACACTCCCTGGTGTGTTTAGTATTAGTTTGGCTCTTTGGCGAATCACCCACGGACTGGATACGGCATGATACAGAAGAAAAAAAAGCGACACCTGCAAGCAGATCAGATGGACCGACATCGGCTCTACGAGCTGTCGGTACAGTGTGCCGAATCGGAGATTGATTTTTGTCGACGACACCTTCAAACGGCTGCGAGGTCACCGTGCCAAACTGCTGCGTGAGGACTTCTGCGGCACCGCCAACGTCTGCTGCGAGTGGGTAAAACGGCGCAGTAGCAACCAGGCGATCGGCATCGACCTCGATCCTGATGTGCTCAAGTGGTGGCGAAAACACCACATCGACGCGCTCAATCCTGGCACAGGTAAAACGCATCGATCTGCTGGCAAAAAGACGTGCTCAAGGCAAAGACCACACCGCCCGATATCATCTCCGCAATGAATTTCAGCTACTGGCTGTTCAAGGAGCGCAAGACGCTCAAGCGCTACTTCAAGCGGGTCCAACAGCAGCTGGCTGAGGGCGGCATCCTCTTCATGGACGCCTATGGCGGCTACGACTCTTTCCGCGACATCATTGAGGAGCGTGAGATAGAGGCGGAGGGCTTGCGCTTCACCTATATCTGGGAGCAGGAGAAGTACGAGCCGATCAGCGGCAGCCTGATCTGCCACATCCATTTCGACTTCCCCGACGGCTCACGCATGGAGCGCGCCTTCAAGCTACGATTGGCGCCTCTTGGACCCTGGCGGAGATCCGCGAACTGCTCGATGAGGCAGGCTTCAGCCGCGTGACCTTCTACTGGCAGGGCTTCGATGAGGATGGCGAGGGCGACGGCGATTTTCAGCCAGTCGATGAAGGCGATGCCGACGCCGGCTGGATCTGCTATATCACGGCCGAGAAGTAACCGCGCCCACCACCTGCTCCAGAATAAACGCACAGATCGCCGCTGTCATCGTTGAGATCGAACTGTGGCAGCGGTACCGACTGAGCCACCGGCCCATCACTGGCAAAGGCGATAGATCGAATCGTCCTCGGTAAACAGCAGCGGCTTGTTCAGCGACGGCCGGTGCAGTTCGATCTTGGGAAAGTGCGACGTGTCAGGAACCCCTCCACCCGCCTCAGATCGACCCTGGGCGCTGTCGAGCCGCTCGAGCATGGTTTGCAAGTCAGGATCCCCCTCCACCGGGCTCCTCCACCATCAATGCCCAACGCTGCGCGAGTGGCCAGCAACACCTGCCCCGCACCCCGCCTTGCGCAGCTCGTAGCTGTCCTTGCCCGGCTTGTCCACATCGACCTTGTGGTGGGCGTGTTTGATCACGCCAACCCGCAACCCTTGCGCCTTCAGCAGCGGGATCAGTCGCGTCAGCAGGGTGGTTTTTCCGGTGCCGCTGTAGGCGGCAAATCCGAGCAGGGGAACGGAGGCATGGATCATTGTTGTGCCTTGTCGAGTTGCCAAAGAGGCACAGAGTTTACGGGAAAACAGGGCGATCTATCACCAACCCAGGGTAGGAGCAGCGCACCGACAGCACGAATCTAATCTTTCGCACCGTCAGTGGCGCTCCAACAGGTGATCAGGTCTTCACCGCATTCAGCGCTGCATGAGCCGCTGCCAGACGCGCCACCGGTACCCGCGGTGCAGAGCAGGAGACATAGTTGAGTCCGGCCTGGTGGCAGAAGGCGATCGACTGGGGGTGACCGCCATGTTCACCGCAGATGCCCACTGAGAGTTCCGGCTTGACACCACGCCCCCACTCCACCGCCAGCTGCATCAGCTTGCCCACACCCTTGGCATCCAACACCTCAAAGGGGTTGTCCTGCAGGATGCCGGCCTGGTTGTACATCGGCAGGAACTTGTTCTCCGCATCCTCGCGGGAAAAGGAGAAGGTGGCCTGGGTCAGATCGTTGGTGCCAAACGAGAAGAACTCCGCCTCCTCGGCCAGGGACTCGGCACGCATGCAGGCGCGCACCACCTCAATCATTGTGCCGAAAGCGGCAGTTCAGGGCGCTGGCCGCTCTTCTGTTCCACATAGCTGCGAATCTCATCCATGTAGCCGCGTACCCGCTTCAGTTCCTCCGCGGTGCAGACCTGGGGCACCATCATCTGCGGGTGCACCTCGATGCCGATCGCTGCACACTCCGACTCCGGCTCGAGGGTGGCGCGGATCTGCATCTTGTAGATCTCAGGAAAGGTGATGCCAAGGCGTACGCCACGATGGCCGAGCATCGGGTTCACCTCGGTAAGCGCACGCACCTTTTTCCAGCATCAGGGTCTTCTTCTCGATCGCCTGCTCGACCAACTCCAGATCGACGATATGGCGCATTGAATCGGCCTCGCTCTTCGCCGCGGAGGGGTCGTGCAGCAGGATCATCGAACCAGCCAACACCTCCATCCCGAGCACCGAACGGCGCAGGTGACTGAGCTGCTCCAGATCACTCTGCAGCTGACGTTCAGTCGGCAGAAATTCATGGATTGGCGGGTCAAGCAGGCGGATGGTCACCGGCAGCGGCGACATCACCTCGAACAGCCCCTTGAAGTCGGCGCGCTGCATCGGCAGCAGCTTATCGAGCGCCGCCTGGCGCTGTGCCTGGTCCTCGGCGACGATCATCTCGATTACCACCGGCAGCCGCTCCACCGCATTGAACATCCGCTCGGTACGGCACAGGCCAATCCCCTTGGCACCATATTTGAGCGCCCGGGCCGCATCGTTCGGCCCTGTCGGCATTCGCCATCACCCGCAGGTAGGCAACCTCGTCGGCCCAACTGCAGCAGCCGGTTGAGCTCCGCCGAGAAATCGGGCTCGACCATCGGGATCTCCCCAAGAAAGACGTTGCCGGTGCTGCCGTCGATAGTGAGCATGTCACCCTCACGAATCACCCTACCGCCCACATAGGCCTCGCGCCGCTGCACATCCACATGGATCCCTTCGGCGCCGGCCACACAGGGCTTGCCCATACCGCGCGGCCACCACCGCAGCGTGGGAGGTCTTGCCACCACGGCTGGTAAGTATGCCCTGAGCAGCGGAAGAAACCGTGGATATCCTCCGGCTTGGTCTCCTCCCGCAGCAGGATCACCTTCTGCCCCTGATTCTTGCCCTGAATCTCGGCCCGATCGGCATCAAACACTGCAAAGCCGGAGGCGGCACCCGGTGAGGCAGGCAATCCCTGGGCAATCGGCTCCACCCGTGCCCTTGGGGTCGAGTCGCGGGTAGAGCATCTGCTCCAGATGGGCCGGGTCGATGGCGCAGCAGCGCCTCCTCCTTGGAGAGCAGCCCCTCCTGCACCATCTCCACTGAGGTGCGCACCATCGCGATAGCGTTCATCTTACCGTTGCGGGTCTGCAGACAGTAGAGAGTGCCACGTTCGATGGTGAACTCGAAGTCCTGCACCTCCTTGTAGTGGCTCTCCAGCTTGTCGCGCAGCTCAGCCCAGCTGGCGGGCCATCTCCGGCATCTCGTCGGCCAGTTTGTCGATGGGCTTGGGGGTGCCGGATGCCAGCCACCACATCCTCACCCTGGGCATTGATCAGATACTCACCAAACAGCTTGTTCTCACCAGTACCAGTGCTTGCGGGTGAAGGCGAACGCCGCGTGGCGGAGTCATCACCGCGGTTGCCGAAGACCATGGGTGCAGACGTTGACTGCGGTGCCGTTGGCCATCTCCGGGGGTGATGTTGAACTCGCGACGATAATCCACTGGCCGCTTACCCATCCAGGAACCGAACACCGCCTTGATCGCGATCTCCAGCTGATCGTAGGGGTCTTCAGGGAAGGCCCGGCCGGTGTGCTCCTCGAAGACCCGCAGAAAGCGTTCGCTGATCTCCTTCAAGTCATCTGCGGAAAGCCCCACATCGGCGGTCACATGGGCCTTCTGCTTGACTGCATCAAACTCCGCATCGAATAGTTCGTCGGGCACGTTCAGCGCCACTTTGCCGAACAGCTGGATGAAACGTCGGTAGGCATCGTAGCCGAAGCGGGCATCGCCAGTTTGCTCAACACACACCCTGCAAGGTGTCGGCATTCAGCCCCAGGTTGAGGATGGTGTCCATCATGCCCCGGCATCGACATCGCCGAGCCAGAGCGCACCGACACCAGCAGCGGATTCTGTGCGTCCCCAAAGCCTTTTCCAGTTGCCTGCTCAACCGCCGCCATCTGCTCACGCACCTGCGTCATCACCCCTTCCGGCAGACCCGCGACTGGTCTCTTCCAGATATTCGAGGCAGGTCTCGGTAGTAATCACAAAACCAGGCGGCACGTTGAGCCCAAACTGAGTCATCTCGCAGAGGTTGGCCCCCTTGCCACCCAGCAGATGTTTGTTCTTTCCATCGCCATCCTGAAACGCATAGACGTGCCGTTTACCACTCATCTTTTCACTTCCTCATGTTAGAGACGAAAGCCGTTTTCGGCTTTGCAGGGTCGGACCATCTCGAATAATAGACCCTTATGCTGACTGCACCATGACTTGCAGCAGGTGGATTGAATCGTGGCGATATAGATAGTCGACGTAGGAGATAGAAGCTGCACCGCTGGAGCAAGGGTGATTTCAAGACAGGATAAGGTAGAGACGAGCAGACCTCATCAAGGCATGAGGGCCGCTCGCCTTGCCAAAAGCAAGTGGCGGATTCAGGACGGACTGTGGCCGGCGCCAAGCCGCTGCTGGCGCACAGGCACTCCACACCATACCGACCATGCCCAACAGCATACAGGGAGAGTGACGATGGCTCGGCGACATAGACGATGTCTGCATTGTTTGAAGTACAGATTCACTATCGCATCAGGATCAGGATCAAGGCTGATTCGCGCCGTAAATTCAAT
>AASF01002096.1 GCA_000168735.1 Candidatus Endoriftia persephone str. Hot96_1+Hot96_2
TATAGGGCGAATTGAATTACGGCGCGAATCGCCTTGATCCAGCGCTGCAGGCGTTTCTCTCCTCCCGGTTGGTGGATGAGCCGGAGGCGCTGCGGCGCTCGCCCGGGCGGCACTGTAATTCGCCTGCCCGTCACCCAACTGGAGATCTCCTCTACCGGGATTCGTCACCTGATCGGAGCGGGAGAGAGCCCTCGCTTCCTCTTGCCGGATGAGGTGCTGAGGGCTGATCGAACGCCATCAGATCTATCGGAATTGAGCGTATCGTTGCCGTTGGCGTAGTATTACGAAACTAGTTAATAGATTGACAGGATAGATATGCAGGTAGAAGAGCTCAGAGATCTGGTCGTCGAGGCCCTGGACGATATGAAAGCAAATGACATTGTGGTGTTGGATGCTGCGCGGCAAGACCAGCATCACGGACATCATGATCGTGGCCAGCGGCACCTCCGACCGGCATGTGAAATCGATTGCACAGACCGTGGCCTTCAAGGCAAAGCAGGCGGGCGAGGCTCCGTTGGGCAGCGAGGGGCTGGACGACGGCGAGTGGGTGCTGGTTGATCTCAACGGCGTGGTGCTGCATGTGATGCTGCCGCAAGGTGCGCGACTTCTACCATCTGGAGCGGCTCTGGTCGATGGATACCCCGCTGCCGTTGAGCGAGCACTCCCAGGATTCCTGACTCTTTTCTCGCATGGATCGGCCCAGGCCGGTGTGTGCGCACAACCCCACCTTTTCCCCGCTGCCGCAACCTTCGGCTGTACCGCAGTGGACTGTTCGCTTCTCTCCTCGACTTGGGTGTGTGCCAATAAATTCCTGCAGTCCAAGGTGAGCGAATACTGACTTTAATCCTGCTGCGTTAACCCCCGGCGTAGAATGGGAAGAACGTCCCGCATGGGAGTGGCAATCTGTGGGCTGGGCCACAAAGTGCTTGACTTGTTTGGGTTTATAGTCGGCCGACGAGCAATCCTAGCCCAAAGTCTGCGCAAAATGATGATCAAAAAGCACCCCGGATTTACGCTGGTCGAGATGAGCATTGTGCTCGTCATTATCGGAGCGATTCTCTCGATTGCGGTAAACCTCTGGCCGGGGGCTGGTGCAGTCTGCCAAGCAGCGCAATAACGAGGCGATCATGCAGCGCATGGAGCTGGCGCTGGAGGGTTACATGGTGGCGGCGAGCCAGTTTCCCTGTCCCGATACCAATGGGGATGGTGATGCCACCGATGAGGTGATCCCCGATGGCGGTGTGGCGGGCAACTGCACCAGTTATGTCGGCACCCTGCCCTATCTCAGCCTGGGCCTGAGTTCTGGCAACGATGTCTGGGGGCAACCCGGTCCGATATGCGGTATTCGCCAGCGGCCGATCCCAATTTCAACGTGGATCTGACCCGACCGGGGTGATATCTGCGCCGATCTGAAACGGGCCGGTAGTCAGCTCAAGGATGGCATGCACGACCCTGCGGCCCTCTATACCACCCAGTCGGATCTCACCGATACGCTGCTTCCGAATAGTGATACCAATCTCGCCTTCGTGATAGTCAGCGGTGGTGTGCATGACAAGGATGGCAGTGGCCAGCTTCTTTGACAATCTCAACGGGGACGTGGATCCACTCCACTTTGCTGCGCCTAACAAGATCCATACCGATAGCTACGACGATACGGTGCGCGCCGTCTCCTTCGCCACCCTAAGCGGTCGCCAATGCCTGCTGAATGCGGGCGGGGCTCAGGAGAACACCCTGCTGCTCTGCAGCGATGGCCAGGATAATGATGGCGATGGCCTGGTCGATTGCTACGATCAGGACTGCTACGGACTGGGCGAGTGTCCGAATGGACCGCCGTCGGAGGATATCCAGATCAGTACCCGGGCGATGAATCATGGGGTGCTGGGGGGCGAGTATATCCACCAGTTCATCGCCACCGGCGGCTCCGGCCAATACTACTGGGCGCTAGATTCGATCACCCCGGCGATTCCGGGTCTGTCGCTCAACTACTGGGATGGCAAGCTGACCGGGGTTACCGAGGTCTGCGATGGCGACTATCAGGTGACCGTGACCGCCACCGACCAGTTCGATGCCACCAAGACCGCCAGCCGCAGTTTCGCCCTGCGGGTCGATACCGGGGATCTGAATATCGTGCCGGCTCACTCCGGTGGCACCCTGCTGCCCGACTTCATTGCCCAATATCTCACCTTCAGTCAACCGTTTCAGGTGATTGGGCCGCGCATCGGCGATCCGAACGGTGATGACTTCAACTGGGCGATCAACTGGGTCGGGGCTGGGGCCGACAACTTCGAGATCTTCTCCACCGGCGAGGATCAGGGCACCCTGAAGAAGACCGCCTCCTCCGCCCTCGGGCAACTACCTCTTCTCGGTGGAGGCCACTGACAAGGCCTGCCCCAACAACAAGGTGATCGAAGGCACCTATAGCCTGGAGGTTACCCCGAGCGGCGCGGTTGGCCCCTATACCACCGATCTGTTGGCGGAGTGGCGTTTCGATGAGTGTCTCTGGGATGGCAGCCGCGGCGAGGTGCAGGACTCCGATCCCCAGGGGCTCTACTCGGGGCTGGCCGAGGGAATGGCGGTGACGGTCGGCGCGGGTAAGGTCAACCGGGCTGGCTACTTCAATGCCGGAGACTCCCTGCTGCTGCCCTATGTGCCGCTCAACAATACCAGCTTCACCTTTGCCGTCTGGGTCAACCTGAATGAGATGGGCGACGGTGAGCGTAGCCTCTTCTACCAGTGTGATGCGGTGGCGGTGAACCGTTGCCTCAATATCGGCCTGCGCAACGGCCGTCCACTGATCAGCTTCTCCAGTACCGATGCGGAATTGATGGCGCCAAATGCGCTGCCGCAGACGGGCTGGCACCATCTCTTCTTCGACTACAACGGGGCCAACGGTGAGCGGCGCATTCTGGTCGACGGGGCCGTGGTCGCCAGTGACTCGGCGCAACCCTTTAACGGGGCGGATGGCTCAGAGAGCGGGGGCGGTAGTTGGGTGGGGCGCGGCATCGGCAACATGCTCGGCTATCTGGATGAGATGATGATCTGGAACCGTATCCTCACCCCGGATGAGATCAGCTCCATCTACCAGATGCGCCGCGACCCACCGCGTAATATGGCTTGCTACGGCGAGCCGATATCGGAGTACCGTATGGAGACCATCTACCCCCTGGGACCGGGGGCTGATGGCAGCGTCAAGAATGAGGTCGGTAGCGACCACGCCACCGCAGCGGCCTGGGGTAGCGGATCGCTGCCGACACAGACCACCCTGGAGGAGGGTAAGGTCTGCCGCGCTGCCTCCTTCACCGCAGTTGATGATCTCAATGGCAGCTATATCGACCTAGGCGACCCAGCCTCGGGGCGGCTCGATCCGGGCAACCGCGGCTGGAGCATAGGCCTCTGGTTCAAATGGGATGGCACCCCAGGTGAGAATCGCCTCTACACCAAGGAGGGTGCCTATGCGTTGCGCCTGGATGCCAACTATAACCGCCGCTTCCTCGAGTATCGCTGGGAGCCCAGGTGGCACTGGTCCGATAACGTGGGGCCAGACATCATCATCGAGCCGAACCGCTGGTACCATAACCTGATCAAGGGC
>AASF01002095.1 GCA_000168735.1 Candidatus Endoriftia persephone str. Hot96_1+Hot96_2
CAGGCGCTCGCAGGAACAGTCCTTCCTGCTCTATTTCCTAGTATTTTACATGGTATTGTGGATAATCTCCCCCCCGGATATCGCTATGCTAGTGGCACTGGCCCAGTGGGCGGGTCTGTGAGTATAGGCAAGATTTTGGAGGGGCTGATGGGCTTCGGTTGGTGGGAAGACATTCAGTGCGTGTTCGAGCGCGATCCGGCGGCGCGCACCACCTTTGAGATACTCACCACCTATCCGGGGGTGCATGCGGTGATGTTTCACCGCCTCTCCCATTGGCTCTGGAATGCGGGCCTGAAGTGGCTGGCGCGAGTCAACGCCAACATCGCTCGCTGGCTAACCGGTATCGAGATCCATCCGGGTGCGGTGATCGGCCGGCGCTTTTTTATCGACCACGGCATGGGCGTGGTGATCGGTGAGACCGCGATCATCGGTGATGATTGCACCCTCTATCATGGTGTCACCTTGGGTGGTACCAGCTGGGAGAAGGGCAAGCGCCACCCGACCCTGGCTAACAATGTGGTGGTGGGTGCGGGCGCCAAGGTGCTTGGGCCGATCCTGATCGGCCAGGGCGCGCGTATCGGTTCCAATGCGGTGGTGGTGAAAGATGTGCCGCCCGGCGCTACCGCGGTGGGTGTGCCGGGGCGGTTGATCACGCCGAAGAAAGCGGCCGATGGTCATCGCGAGGCGATTGCCAAGAAGATTGGTTTCGATGCCTATGGCGCAACCAAGGATGCCCCCGATCCGGTCGCCCATGCGATCAACTGCATGCTCGATCACATGCACGTGATGGACAATAAGATGCAGTCGATGTGCGAGGCGCTGAAGAAGATGGGTCTGTCTGAGGAGGATGGTGTGATACCACCGCTGGACTCCTGCGAGATCGTCTCCACTGCGGAAGAACTGCTGAAGCTGGATGAGGCGAGTGGCGAGACCCCGGCGAAGAATAAAACCGCAGAATGACTGGGGTGCAAAATACTTGACTAAAATACTTGGGAATGTATATTAGCGACCAAACATATTGTTTGGAGCGAAGCGCGTGAAGCTTACCACAAAAGGTCGTTATGCCGTAACGGCGATGCTCGACCTGGCACTCCACTACGGTCGGGGGCCGATCACCCTAGACGGATATTGCCCAGCGACAGGGGATATCGCTCTCCTACCTGGAGCAACTCTTCTCTCGTCTGCGCAAAAAGGAGCTGGTGACGAGTGTGCGGGGGCCAGGTGGCGGCTACAGCCTGGGGCGCGAAGCGGCTGAGATCTTCATCGGCGAGGTGATTACCGCGGTCGATGAAAGTATGGATACCACTCGTTGCCACGGCGCCCACAACTGTCAGAATAATGATCGCTGCCTGACCCACGACCTGTGGGCCGACCTGAGCGAGCAGATCTACCACTACCTCAACCGCATCAGCCTGCAGGACCTGATGGACCGCAAGGCGGTGAAAGAGGTGTCAGAACGGCAGGAGCAGGAAGAAGAGGGGCCATCGATTGCTATCAGCTCCCTCACAGAAGCCAGCAATCCAGCGAGTGCCTGAGCACCCGCCCTTTATCCCTTTCCCTATTTCGGAGTCGATTGAGAAATGAAGTTACCGATCTATATGGACTATTCAGCTACTACCCCGGTCGACCCCCGGGTTGCCGAGCTGATGTGTAGTTTCCTGACTCCTGATGGTGATTTTGGCAACCCGGCGTCACGCTCCCATTCCTTTGGTTGGACTGCGGACGAGGCCGTGAGCCGGGCGCGCAAACAGGTGGCGGAACTGGTCAATGCCGATCCGAAAGAGATCGTCTGGACCTCCGGCGCTACCGAGTCCGACAATTTGGCGATCAAGGGTGTGGCCCACTTCTATCAGAAGAAGGGCAAGCACATCATCACCTTGCAAGACCGAACACAAGGCGGTACTCGACACCTGCCGTCAGCTGGAACGCGAGGGCTTCGAGATTACCTATATGGATCCCGAGCCGAACGGCCTGATCGATCTGGGCAAGCTCGAGGCGGCGTTGCGCGACGACACCATCCTGGTCTCGATCATGCACGTCAATAACGAGATCGGCGTGATCCAGGATATCGAGGCGATCGGTGAGCTGACCCGACCCCGCAAGATCCTGCTCCATGTCGATGCTGCCCAGAGCGCCGGCAAGGTGCCGATCGACCTGCAGCAGATGAAGGTCGACCTGATGTCCTTCTCCGCGCACAAGATCTACGGACCCAAGGGTATAGGCGCGCTCTACGTGCGTCGCAAGCCGCGGGTGCGGCTGGAGGCGCAGATGCACGGCGGTGGCCACGAGCGCGGTATGCGCTCCGGTACCCTGGCAACCCACCAGATCGCTGGT
Organism: Candidatus Endoriftia persephone str. Hot96_1+Hot96_2; assembly: GCA_000168735.1. Classification (GTDB taxonomy): domain Bacteria; phylum Pseudomonadota; class Gammaproteobacteria; order Chromatiales; family Chromatiaceae; genus Endoriftia; species Endoriftia persephonae. The sequence continues at coordinate 2,335 of AASF01002095.1, forward strand.
ATGGGCGAGGCGTTCCGTATCGCCGGCGAGGAGATGGTGGCCGAGAATGAGCGTATCCAGGCCCTGCGCCAACGCCTGTGGGACGGTATCAAGGATATGGATGAGGTCTACCTGAATGGCGATCTGGAGCGGCGCGTCGCTGGCAATCTGAATGTCAGTTTCGCCTTCGTGCGAGGGTGAATCGCTGATCATGGCGCTGAAGGGGATCTGGCGGTCTCCTCCGTGTTCCGCCTGCACCTCGGCCAGCCTGGAGCCGAGCTACGTACTGCGCGCGCTGGGGCGTGAGGATGAGCTGGCGCACAGCTCGATCCGTTTCACATTCGGTCGCTTCTCCACGCTGGAAGAGGTGGACTACGCGGTGGAGAAGATTCGCAGCCAGGTGAGCCGCCTGCGTGAACTCTCCCCCCTGGTGGGAGATGTTCAAAGATGGTATCGATCTAAAATCGATCCAATGGGCGGCACACTGATTTTTCGATAGAGGTTAAGGTTATGGCATACAGTGATAAGGTACTCGACCACTACGAGAATCCGCGCAATGTGGGTGCTTTCGACAACGAAGAGAAGAGCGTCGGCACCGGCATGGTGGGTGCGCCGGCCTGTGGTGATGTGATGCGTCTGCAGATAAAGGTCAACGACGCTGGGGTGATCGAGGATGCCCGCTTCAAGACCTACGGCTGCGGTTCCGCCATCGCCTCTAGCAGCCTGCTCACCGAGTGGGTAAAGGGCAAGACCCTGGATGAGGCGCAGCAGATCAAAAACTCAGAGATCGCCGAAGAGCTGGCGCTGCCGCCGGTCAAGGTGCACTGCTCGGTCCTGGCTGAAGATGCGATCAAGGCTGCGATCAAAGATTACACCGACAAGAATGCGGGTTAAGGTCCCTGTGATCGATAACCCCTGCGGGAGTAGCAAGATGGCAATCACTATCACAGAAGCCGCTGCCAAGCGGGTCGAGGCATTCCTCAGCAACCGTGGAAAAGGCATTGGCATCCGTCTGTCAGTGCGCACCTGCCGGCTGTTCCGGTATGGCTTACGAGATGGAATTTGTTGATGAACTCGACGAAGATGACGTGGTGTTCGAGGATTGTGGCGTAAAGGTGGTGATCGACCCGAAGAGTCTGGTCTATCTGGACGGCACCCGAGGTCGACTTCGCCCAAAGAGGGCCTCAAGCGAGGGCTTCAAATTCAACAACCCCAACGCCCAAGGGTGAGTGCGGCTGCGGCGAAAGCTTCACCGTTTGAGGTCACTCCAGTTGGAACAGGAGCCTAAGAGTCCGGCTGCCCTAGGGCAGCCGGCTTTTTTCGATATGCTGGATCTTTCGAAAAATTATTTTGAACTGTTCGGGCTGCCCGGTGGGCTTCATCGTTGATGTTGATTCGCCTGGCCGGAGCGCTATCGCGACCTGCAAAGGGTGATGCATCCGGACCGCTTTGCCAACGCAACTGATCAGGAACGGCGGCTCTCGGTGCAGGGCGCGGCACTCATCAACGAGGCCTTCCAGACCATCAAAGATCCGATTGCCCGTGGTGCCTATCTACTCTCGATGCATGGCATCGAGATGGATATGGAGAAAGAGACCACCATGGACGCGGCCTTTCTGATGGAACAGATGGAGCTGCGTGAAGAGCTGGAGCAGGCACGCAGCCAGGCAGATCCTTACGACGCGGTGTTCGAGCTGCGTGGGCGCATCAACAAAAAGATCAATACCCTGGTCGGACAGATGGCGGTGCCAGTTCGAGAGCGCCACCCCTGAGCAGCTGGAAGCGAGCCGGGAGATCCTGCGCAAGATGCGGTTTCTGCAGCGCTTGCGGGCCGAGGTCGAGGCCGCGGAAGCTGAGATCGAAGACGCACTCTGAACATCATTGGACTGAAACTGAATCATGGCACTATTGCAGATCGCCGAACCGGGCCAGGCCCAGGCACCCCATCAGCACCGGCTGGCCGCCGGTATCGACCTGGGCACCACTAACTCGCTGGTCGCCAGCGTGCGCAGCGGCAGGGCAGAGACCCTGGCCGATTCCGAGGGGCGCCATCTGCTGCCTTCCGTGGTGCGCTACAGCGATGAGGGGATCAGCGTCGGCCATGCAGCGAAGGCGCAGGCGGCGCAGGATCCATTCAACACCATTGCTTCGG
>AASF01002094.1 GCA_000168735.1 Candidatus Endoriftia persephone str. Hot96_1+Hot96_2
CTTGATCACCAGTGCCGCGTTGACCGTGTTGTTGCTCGCCGGTGTGGTTAGCCCCGAGCAGGCGCTGGCGGGCTTTGCCAACCAAGGGATGCTGACGGTAGCGGTGCTCTACGTGGTGGTCAGCGGCCTGACCGAGACCGGCGCAGTGGGCTGGATCGGCCAGACCCTGCTGGGCCGGCCCCGCTCCATCCGCCATGCCCAGTGGCGGCTGATGCTGCCGGTGGCGGGGCTGAGTGCCTTTCTCAACAATACCCCAGTGGTGGCGGTGTTCATTCCGGCGCTGCAGGAGTGGGCACGTCGTCATCGCCTGCAGCTCTCCAGACTATTGATTCCGCTCAGCTTCGCCAGCATCGCCGGTGGCACCTGCACCCTGATCGGCAGCAGTACCAATCTGCTGGTGAACGGTCTGATGCTGGAGCAGTCCGGCAGCGGCCTGGCGCTATTCGATCTGCTCTGGATCGGTCTGCCGGTGAGCTTGGCGGTGTTGCTGTTTGTGCTGCTGATGGGGAGCTGGCTGCTGCCCAACCGCAGCTCGGCGATGGAGGAGTTTGCCGATGTGCGCGCCTACACGGTGGAGATGCAGGTCGAGGTCGACTCGCCGCTGCCAGGTCGATCGATCGACGAGGCGGGGCTGCGACAGCTGCCGGGGCTGTTCCTGGCGGAGATTGAACGGGAGGGAGGCGTACTGCCGGCGGTCTCGTCGAAAGAGCGGCTGCAGGCGGGTGAGTCGTCTGCTGTTTGTCGGGGCACGGGATTCGGTGGTGGATCTGCAGCGGATCCACGGCCTGCTGCCCGCTACCAACCAGCTCTTCAAGCTCAATGATGAGCGCCCGGAGCGCCGCTTCATCGAGGCGGTGGTCTCCAGCCGGCACCCTCTGGTGGGGCGTACGGTGCGCGAGGGACGCTTCCGCAATCGCTACAATGCGGTGATTATCGCCCTGGCGCGCAATGGTGAGCGGCTTGACGGCAAGCTCGGCGATCAGCGGCTGCAGGCGGGGGATACCCTGTTGCTGGAGGCGCGCCCCTCGTTTCTGGAACAGCAGCGCAATGCCCAGGATTGGCTGTTGATCAGCCCGGTGGGGGAGTCGCACCCGCTGCAACATGAGCGCGCCCCGGCTCGCCCTGGGGATTGTGCTGTTGATGGTACTGCTGGTGGGGTTGGGCTGGCTCAGCATGTTGAAGGGGGCGCTGCTGGCGGCGGGGCTGATGATCCTGACCCGTTGCACCCGCGGCCAAGTGGCCCGGCGTTCCCCCGACTGGCAGGTGCTGGTGGTGATCGCCACCTCCTTCGGTATCGGTGCGGCGCTGCAGCAGAGCGGCGCGGCGCTGTTTGTCGCCCAAGGGGCTGATGGGGGTTGGCGGGGTGGCGAAGCCCCTGGCTGGCACTGGCGCTGGTGTTTGGGGGTCACCGCCCTGTTGACCGCCCTGGCCACCGACAATGTGCCGGCGGTGCTGATGTTCCCCATTGCCCTGGCGGCGGCCCAGCAGTTGGGGGTGAGCCTGCTGCCGTTTGCCCATTACCATCATGGTGGCGGCCTCCGCCTCCTTCGCCACCCCGATCGGCTATCAGACCAACCTGATGGTCTACAATGCCGGCGGCTATCGCTTTCAGGACTTCCTGCGGATCGGATTGCCGCTGACCCTGTTGGTGGGGCTGGTGACGCTCTTGCTGGTGCCGCTGGTGTGGCCGTTCTGATTACTTTTTGCGTGCCTTGGTGAAGGCTGCAGCTATCGCGCCCCCTGCCTGCGGTTGCCGGTTGGTTGTCACGCTTTGTGCGGGCGCGGGGGCGTTGGCCGGGGCCTTTTGCCGCCCATCCCGACGCGGCTCCCGCTCGGCCCGTTCCTGCAGCCGCATGCTCAAGCCGACCCGCTTGCGTTCCAGGTCCACCTCCATCACCTTGACCTTCACCAGATCTCCCGCCTTGACGACCTCCCGTGGGTCTTTAACAAAGCGGTCGGCGAGCTGGGAGATGTGCACCAGGCCGTCTTGATGCACGCCGATGTCGACGAAAGCACCGAAATTTGGTGACGTTTGGTAATTCACTCCTTCCAGCACCATATCGGGCTGCAGTTCGTTGAGGGTTTCCACTCCCTCTTTGAAGCTAGCGGTCTTGAATTCGGGACGTGGGTCGCGGCCGGGTTTCTCCCAGTTCACCGATGATGTCGGTCACTGTCGGCAGGCCGAAGCGCTCGTCGGTGAAGTCGGCCGGTTGCAGCTGCTTCAGTGCCTCATGGTTGCCGATTAGTGAGGTCACCGGCAGCTTGGTCTGCTCCAGGATGCGCTTGACGACCGGATAGGCCTCAGGATGCACCGCCGAGTTGTCGAGGGGATTGCTGCCGTTCATCACCCGCAGAAAGCCTGCCGCCTGCTCGAACGCCTTGGGGCCGAGGCGGGATACCTTCAGCAGTGTCTTGCGCTCGCTAAAGGCACCGTGTTGGTTGCGAAACTGTACGATGTTCTCCGCCAGCGTTGGACTTAGGCCGGAGACCTGGCTCAGCAGCGGCGCCGAGGCGGTATTGAGGTCGACCCCGACAGCGTTGACGCAATCCTCCACCACCGCATGCAGGGAGCGGGAGAGGCGGCTCTGGTTGACGTCGTGCTGGTACTGGCCGACGCCGATCGCTTTGGGTTCGATCTTCACGCAGCTCGGCCAACGGATCCTGCAGGCGGCGGGCGATGGAGACTGCGCCACGTAGCGAGACATCCAGCTCCGGCATCTCTTTGGAGGCGAGCTCGGAAGCGGAGTAGACCGAGGCGCCGGCCTCGCTCACCATCAGCTTCTGCAGCTTCAGTTCCGGATGTTTTTTGATCAGTTCAGCGGTCAGTTTGTCGGTCTCTCGGGAAGCTGTGCCGTTGCCGATCGCCACCAGCTCTGCCGAATATTGTTTGGCCATCGCTGCCAGAGTGGCAATTGATCGATCCCACTGCTTTTTCGGCGCATGTGGGTAGATGGTGTCGGTGGCCACCACCTTGCCGGTGGTGTCGATCATCGCCACTTTGACCCCGGTGCGCAGCCCAGGATCGAGGCCGATGGTCGCCTTGGGGCCGGCGGGAGCGGCCAGCAGCAGGTCGTGTAGGTTGCTGGCGAAGACCCGGATTGCCTCCTCCTCGGCGCGCTCGCGCAGCTGCGCGAGCAGCTCCAGTTCCAGCTTCAGGGAGAGCTTGATCCGCCAGGCCCAGCGCACAGTCTCGGTGAGCCAGGCATCGGCGGCGCGCCCCTGCTGGGCGATGCCCTGGGAGGCGGCGATGATGCTTTCGCAGATGCTTGGTTCGCCCTCTGCCTCGCCGCTGCCGAGATGCAGGTTGAGCACCCCCTCGTTGCGGCCGCGGAATAGCGCCAGGGCGCGGTGGGAGGGGATCTTGCCGATCGCCTCCGCGTAGTCGAAGTAGTCGGAGAATTTCTTCCCCTCCTGCTGTTTGCCGCTGACCACCTGGGAGCTGAGTATGCCGTTATTCTGCATCTGGTTCACGCAGCCGGCCAATCAATGTCGCATCTTCGGCACAGCGCTCTATCAGGATCTGGCGGTGCGCCGTCCAACGCCGCCTTGCTTGTCGACCACGCCCTTGTCGGCATCGATATAGTCGGCGGCGGTCGCTTCGGGGTCGAGATTCGGGTTCTTGCAGCAGCCCTAGAGCGAGGGGCTCCAGGCCGGCCTCGCGGGCAATCTGCGCCTTGGTGCGCCGTTTCGGCTTGTAGGGAAGGTAGAGATCCTCCAGGCGGGTCTTGGTCTCTGCCGCCCTGATCTCCTGTTCCAGCTCCGGGGTGAGTTTTTCTTGCTCGCTTATGCTCTTAAGGATGGTTTCTCGACGATCTTCCAGCTCCCGCAGATAACCGAGTCGCTCTTCCAGATGACGCAGCTGGATGTCGTCAAGTCCACCGGTGGCCTCTTTGCGGTAGCGTGCGATGAACGGCACGGTAGCGCCTTCGTCTAGGAGTTTAATGGCGGCATCAACCCGCTGAACTGTGACCTTTAACTCAGTGGCTATACGGCGAAAGATGGTATTCATATTGTCAGACACGCGGGAGTGGAAAGCGCGCAACTCTACCTCGCCGGACGGGGAGTGAAAAGCTTGTTAAGGAGCCTCTGAACGAATCGTGAACTTGCATATTGGATCTAGAATCCGCGCTTTGTCGTTGCTGATCTTCGCAATAGCCTGCTATTACGTGCGATCAGAGCCTCAAATCGATGAATTCTGAAACCCATTCTGCTTCGCTCAGATTCATTCAGCGGCTCATTAACGATCAGAGTTGACGCGTGTGTTGGATGACAATGTCTAGTAAGGAAACGTCTCGTTGGGGGTGGCGGCCAGTTTGCCTATGGTTGTTCACCAGCGTGATTACGAGTCGGGTTCGCCCGTTTGCAATAGAGAAAAATCACAATGTCTCTGCTCGATGAATTGAAACATGAGGCCACAAGGCTCAACTCAAGTACTTCCGAACAAGCCGCATCCCACTCCCCCTTGGGAAGCACATTACCACAAAGAACTTCGGCCGCGGATGCTCAAGCTTCTGGCCTACCTGAACGATTTGACTAGTCAGCTCAAGTTGGTTGCTCCCGATGTGCGGGCCAATTACCGAATTCCCGGGCTGGGGCAGGTTAAAAGGCTGCGTCAGGGGAACTATCTGGTGAATGCGGACAGCGTGACCAATCCGCGCCCGGATTCGACTGAAATTCAGCTGCGTGGCAGCTCAGGAGATGTCATTTTCGGTTAGCCCCAATGGGCTAGCCGATGAGACCCGGGGTTTTCTGCACTCTCACCACATGCAGTTCAGCGAGTGGCCGATCCGGGATGCAGAACAACGTCTGAGTGGCGTCAACTTCCAGGTCACTGCCCAAGGTGGAATTGGTGTTTATGTTCCAGATCGCTCCTGAGCAGTATGAGATCGAGATGCTTACCTCGAACTTCGAGAAGTTCGGCATCCGTCGCTACACTTACGGACCAGAGCGAATCGATGATGAGTGGCTCGATAATCTCGGCAACTATGTGTTGCGCCGCCATTGACAAGCTGCACAGTCTCGACATCTCCGACTCGACCCTGGTCAATTTGCGTGAGCGCCTGGCGGTAGACAAAGCTCGAGCGTGAGACTGGAGGAGGTGCCGACAGGGTTACACCGGCCGGGACAGAAGCGCGGTAAGGGGTTGTTTGGACGTTTTCTCCACTCTCCCAATCATTGAGTATTGACGAACCCCGTTCTTGCTTGGATGACGTAACTTCAATTTTCAGGAAAAGAACTAACG
>AASF01002093.1 GCA_000168735.1 Candidatus Endoriftia persephone str. Hot96_1+Hot96_2
TCTGTCTGATGCTGCCGACGGGGTCCGACTACTTCTACAGCTTCTTCGGCGTGCTCTATGCCGGCGGCGTGCCGGTGCCGATCTATCCTCCGCTGCGGCCCAGTCAGCTGCAGGATCATCTCCGGCGCCAGATCTCGATTCTCTCCAATGCCAAGGCCACCTATCTTGATTACCATCGAGGCGGCAGAATCTCTGGCTAAACTGCTGAAGGCGGAGGTGGAGAGCCTGCGCGAACTGCTGACTCTGGATGCACTGCACGGTAATCCACAGGCGCTCTCGCCGGTGGATCCTTCGGTCGATCGACACAGCATTCCTGCAGTACACCTCTGGCAGCACGGGCACCCCCAAAGGGGTGATCCTGACCCATGCCAATCTGCTGGCGAATATCCGCGCCGATGGCGCTGCCATCGAGGCAAATGCCAGCGATATCTTTGTCAGCTGGTTGCCGCTCTATCACGACATGGGGCTGATCGGCGCCTGGCTTGGCTCACTCTACTTTGGCGCGCAGCTGGTAATCATGTCGCCGCTGAGCTTTCTGGCAAAACCCGAACGCTGGCTCTGGGCGAAATCCACCGCTATGGCGGCACCCTCTCCGCCGCCCCCAATTTTGCCTACCAGCTCTGCTGCAGCCGAATCGATGATAAAGCACTGGAGGGGCTCGATCTGAGCCGCATGGCGGGTCGCGCTGAATGGCGCCGAGGCGGTCAGCCCGGAGACCGTGCAAAGCTTTCAGGCGCGCTTCTCTGCCTACGGCTTTCATGCGGAGGCCCTGTGCCCGGTCTACGGCCTGGCGGAGTCGAGTGTCGGGCTCACCTTCCCGCCACTGCATCGCAAGCCGCTGATCGACCGGATCAGACGCCTCGAATTCAGCCGCAGTGGCCAGGCAATAGCCGCCGAACCGGACGATCCACGGGCACTGCGCTTTGTCGCCTGCGGGCATCCCCTCCCCCACCATGAGGTGCGGGTGGTGAATGCGGCTAGCCATGAACTGCCAGAACGTCAACAGGGGGCGATTCAGTTCCGCGGCCCCTCAGCCTGCAGCGGTTACTTTCACAACTCCCAGGCCACCCGTGAGCTGTTTGACGGCGAGTGGCTACGCTCAGGGGATCTCGGCTACTTTGCAGAGCGGGGACCTGTTTATCACCGGTCGCAGCAAGGATGTGATCATTCGTGCTGGCCGCAACATCTACCCCGAAGAGTTGGAAGAGGCCATTGGTAACCTGGAGGGTATCCGCAAGGGTCGGGTGGCCATCTTTTCCAGTCAGAACCAGAACCAGCCGGGCGAACGACTGGTGATACTGGGCCGAAACCCGCGAGCAGGATCCGGCCAAGCGGGAAAAGCGGTTGAGCGCCCGGGATCGACAGCATCGCCACCTACCTCACCATGATACGCACCGGATGAGATCATCCTCGCCGCACCAGGCATCATCCTCAAGACATCGAGTGGCAAGATCCGGCGCGGCGCATGCCGAACACTGTTTGAACAGGGCGCAAGTCAAGGCCCATCCCAGACCAGTCTGGCAACAACAGTTGCAGCTCTCCCTCTCCACGCTTCCAAACCGCATCCGGCGCATTGTTGGCAGCGCCAAAGATTGGGCTTATTCGCTCTATACCCGTGGAATCTTCTATATTCTGGCCGCTTTCACCTATCTCTCTGTGATGCTTCTGCCCACAACTTTTCCGCTGGGGCCTCTGATGCGCGCCATGGCTCGCCTGCTGGCCAAGGCCAGCGGCACCACGACTGACACTACGCGGAGCAGAGTATCTCCCCACCGTCACTCAGCCCGTCATCCTGGTCGCCAACCACTGGCAGTTATCTCGACGGCATTGCCGCTGGTCGCGTTGCTGCCCTTCTCTTTTCGCTTTGTCGCCAAATCAGAGCTGCGTCGAAACTGGATCGCCCATACCTTTCTCAAACGCATCAATACCCTGTTTGTGGAACGGTCTGATCCCCGCCAGGCAGTGACTGATTCCTATACTGCACAGCGCAGTGCACTGCAGGGTGAGTCTCAATGCTATTTTCCAGAAGGCACCTTCAGCCGCAGACCCGGGCTGCTACCGTTTCATATGGGCGCCTTTTCCACCGCCGCCAAACGCCGCTCTGCCAGTGCAGCCCATTACAATCCGTGGCACCCGTTCTATCCTGCATGCCAACGACTGGTTCATCCATCCCAGCCAGATTAGCCTGACCCTATGCGAGCCAGTTGTCCCTGTCCCGGGGATAGAGGATGCCTGGCAGCAGGCGATTCTGCTGCGCGACCGGGCCAGGACAGAGATTCTACGCCACTGCGGCGAACCTGATCTGGCTAGCGAGAAGCGAGTCTGAGACTGTTTCAATCGCCCCTCGTACACACAAAATTGACTCTTTTCCTGCCGAACCTATTAAGAACAAAAGATTTCCAACTCTCTGCCGATTTACATTCTTGAAGCGAAAGCAGGCCGACTTGCAACCGCCAGACTGCAACAATGATGGACAATTCATAGTGAACCAAAAACTCTTCTACGGCTCATTGGCAGGGATCCTGCTTTTCTCTGTGATAGACAACCGTCTCACTCCTGGCGCAGTTACCAGATTGGCTACTGCTCCTGCTCAGTACCACACCCGCCCTGCATCGTCATCATCCTGTTGGTCGCTTCACGTAGCAGAGACAAACAATCCGCCGAAGCTGAGCGAAAAAAAGAGGCGATTGCCCGTATGCTCGGCAATTATATGGCGACATCCAATGGTGCCTTCGATGTTGTCAGTGAACAGTTCAGCAGTCTTCGACGGGAACTGAATCAGGCCAAAGATATTCTGCACAGCGCCACCGAAAAACTCGCCGGCAGCTTTACCGGTCTGGACAACGAAACCGAAGATCAGCGCCAGCGCCTGCAGGTGCTGGTCGAAGAGCTCTATAACGTGGCCCGCGGCAACCAGTACAAGGAGCAGACAGAGGGCATCAATCGCTTCAGCACTCAGAGTCAGGAGATCGTCACCAACTATATTTCCACCCTTTCAGAGATGAAAAATAACAGCAGTGCCATCGTCGACAACTTCAGCGAAATGACCGGGCAGGTCAACTCAGTGGTCTCAACTGCTCAACGATGTCAACGATATCACCAGTCAGACCAGATCTACTGGCTTTGAATGCCGCAATCGAGGCGGCGCGGGCGGGGTGATCAAGGGCGTGGTTTTTGCGGTGGTTGCCGATGAGGTGCGCATGTCTGTCGCACAAGACCGGTGAGGCCACCAAAGAGATCGCCAGTGAGGTGAGCCAGATTCGGAGCAGCTCATCGGATGTGGAGAAGCGCATGCGCCAGATCGCCAATGAGTCACAGAAACTGGCGCAGATCGGCGGCACCTTGGTCGATGGCATGAATAGCATTATCGGCCTCTCGCGGCAGATGGAGCAGGCGGTCTCTTCCGGATCGCTGCGCAGCTTTGTAGAGGTGGCGAAGATTGACCATCTGGTCTTCAAGGTTCAGGTCTACATGGTGCTGATGGGGCAGCTAGAGAAGCCGGCAAGAGGCGTTCTCCAGTCATACGGATTGCCGTCTGGGGCACTGGTACTACCAGGGCGAGGGGGTCAGCTGCTTCTCCAAGTTGGATGGTTACAAGGAGATCGAGAGACCTCACATTTTGGTGCATGAGGCAGGCAAGATGGCGGTCAACGCTTTCCATGCACAGGATTTTGATCGATGCGTCGAGGCGATGCAGCAGATGGAACAGGCCAGCCTTGATGTGTTGGATAGCCTGGAGCATCTGGCAAAGTCCGGTGAAAACATGCCCGAGCTGTTGTGTCACCATCAAGGATGAGTGGCTGATGTGAACGGGCGACGCCGACACAAATCGGCGTCGCGTCGTCTCAGTTCATGCGGATCAGTTCCGCGCGGCGGTTCATGGTTTGTCCCTCGAGGGATTCGTTGTCGGAGATCGGCTGTTCTTCACCAAACCCTTCCGCCGAGAGGCGCTCAGCGGCGACCCCATTGTCGCTGAGATAGTGCATCACAGTGATAGCGCGACGGTGGGAGAGGTCTTTGTTGTATTCTCGCATCGCCGCGGCTGTCGGTGTGTCCCGCCACCATCAATCGAAGCCCATGATGGTGAATCAGGGTTCTGGCCACGTTATCCAGGATGGAGACCGAACCCTGGGTGAGCTGGTCTGAATCGGTCTTGAAGTTGACGCCGTGCAGGGTGATGACTCTCGCCCGGATCTGCAGCCGGTGGTGTCCACACTCCTTGCACTGCCGCATGTGTTGGGGCAGAGATCGGCGTCATCGAAGATGCCATCACTGATCAAGGG
>AASF01002092.1 GCA_000168735.1 Candidatus Endoriftia persephone str. Hot96_1+Hot96_2
CTGGACGGGATTATCAATCACACCTGGTTTAACCAGGTCTTCTGGTTATTGATCGTGGTCGGTGCCGCCATCTCGCTGCTTGACGAGGTCAACCGTTGCCTCCCCTGCCGGCTACGTAAAAGATTCAACCTCCAGTGGCTCGACCAACTCTGCGCACAGATGCCCTGCAACAGTCAGCTATAAACCAGCCTGGTTGATGGTAGATCGCGAAATCTGGCGCCAGGCAGATATGACTGGACGTTGCTCTGGAACGAAAAAATCGCAGGAAGCAATGTTTCGCGCAAGCTCCGAAGGGGGTAAGGCGCAGAGATACGCCGATCAAAGTTGTCACTATGGCTACAACTTGTGTAACAAATCTGCCGGAAGTAGATTCGGACAACCGCAGGCTGGCCCAATGAGCACCGCCCAAGGATGGCGGCGTAGCAGCAAGCACAAGCGTCCCAGAACCTGCACATGGAGGCTTAGCCGCATAAAGGCAGAATGGCAGAATGGCCCGTAGCGGCCAAGCCAGAGCCGCGATAGGCAAAACCCGGCGACTTTAGGGAACCACTGAATAAGTCGTGATTGCTTTACGCCAACTAATATCACCCCAATTAATCCCGAAGATCACAACAATAGAGTGGTCATTTCTGCTCATTTCGAAACAAATTGGTACAATTTTATCTCAGCCAAAATCTAACCAGACTTAATCAGCGCTCCCCTAGTCTAACTTACGTCAGCTAAACGGTTCCCCCGCCCCAATTATCAAACATTGAACCGGAAATGGATTATGTCACCGTCTTTGACCTGATAATCCTTGCCTTCTGAACGGAGTTTTCCCGCCTCACGTGCGCCCTGCTCGCCTCTAAATTTGACAAAATCATCGTAGCTGATCACCTCGGCACGTATAAAACCCCGCTCAAAATCTGTGTGGATGACCCCGGCAGCCTGGGGTGCGGATGCATTGGCTGGGATCGTCCAGGCTCGAACCTCTTTTTCACCGGCAGTGAAGTATGTCTCGAGCCCCAGCAACTGGTAACCCGCCCGAACAACGCGGTTCAGACCCGGCTCATCCAATCCCAAATCGGAGAGGAACTCTTCCCTCTCATCCTCTTCAAGCTCCACAATCTCAGCTTCAATGGCGGCACACACAGAAACCACTTCAGCCCCCTCTGCAGAGGCAAGCGTATTCAACGCATCCAGATGCGGGTTGTCTTCAAAGCCATCTTCCGCAACGTTTGCAATATAGAGGATGGGCTTTACGGTCAGCAGGAATAGTTCCCGAATCTCCTGTAATTCATCATCGCTGAGCGCCATAGAACGCACTGATTTACCGTCATACAGATGATCACATATGCGCTCCAACAAGGCCTTGCGGGCAAGCACCTTCTTGTCACCAGTCTTCGCCTGGCGAATCGTCTTGTCCAGCGCCTTTTCCACGGACTCCAGATCAGCCAGCGCCAACTCATTGTTGATCACCTGAACATCGGCAAGTGGATCGATCTTACCCGCCACATGCACCACGTCATCGTTCTCGAAACAGCGCACCACCTGCGCAACCGCGTCTGTCTCACGAATATTGGCAAGAAACTTATTCCCGAGCCCTTCACCTTTGGAAGCGCCTTCAACCAGTCCGGCGATATCGACAAACTGCATGGTAGTCGGAAGCACTGCCTGAGGATTAACGATCCCGGCGATTGCATCAAGGCGCGGATCTGGTAAGGGGACCACTCCCACGTTGGGATCGATAGTACAAAAAGGATAATTTTCGGCCGCAATAGTGGCCTTTGTCAGAGCGTTGAAGAGCGTCGACTTACCCACATTGGGGAGCCCAACGATACCGCATTTAAAACCCATATTCCGGAGCCTCAAAAGGCACAAAGCATACCGGAAATGAGGCCGGACTTTCCAGCAGGGCGCGAGGTTCCCCGCACTATCTCCTGCTTCGACGCTATTTGATCAGAAAAAGCTTGCCGAAGTTGGCAATCTTCAAGATCTCATTGATCGCGTCATTTCCGTTGGCAAGCACCACGCTATCCTTCACCTTTGAGCTGTGCTCACGCAACTGCAACAGCATCCCCATCGCGGAACTATCCATATACTCAGCCTCAGCCAAGTCCACCACAAAGCCCATCTCGCCCCTTTGGGTAGGCCTTGTAGGCATTAATAAAATCCTGGTGTTTGGAGAAGTCAAACCGTCCGGATATCTTTATCGTCACACTCGTGCCATCTGATGACTTTGATGTAGTTACCGACATATTTGCCTCACAATCTACGTTCAATTTACTACTTGGCCTGTGGATCCATCTGAAAAAGGTGGCCAAACCCAGCTATTCGCAATATCTCACCAACTGACTGATTAAAACCTATGATTCGGATATTTGAGGTTATCACCACGCAGAGCGCTCACGTAGCACCAACAACATTCCCAGCGCAGAACTATCTATGTAATCTGCCCCAGACAGATCAATCGTGTAGTGGCTCTTTAACGGATCATTTTTGCCATAAGCCGCACGAAACTCCTGATGACAGGAAAAGTCAAAGCGCCCAGTGACAGTGATTCTGATGCCACTTCCAGCATCGTATGTAGTGCTCGATAGACTCATTCTCTTAATCCCCACATACGCCGCCGCTAAAAAAGCTCCACATCACCCTCACTCATACTCTCCTGATCCACCGGCTTATGGGTGGCCATATCAGCAAACTGCTGTTTGAGCGATTCGCGGACCGTACGGATACTGATGGCAAGTTCCTTCGGAGTCGTTTCCGGGGCACTCACCATCCTATTGATCTCGGTCTGCATTGACTCAAATATATCCTCAATTTTTGAAAAATGTTCTTCACTATAACCGGAAAGCTGGCGCACGATATCCTCAAACTGCAATGACCGCACAGCCGAACCAACCTGGTTATGAATCTCAGAGGACATTGATGAAACTTTAGCCAAGTTATCCGCAATGACTTCATTCACTTCTGCAACCTGCCGCATCATTTCATCAACACGTGCCTTTGAGTGAATTGCAAAACCCATATCTTTTGAAGCCAGGGTTGCAGCTGAGTCCCTAGCCTCCTGAATATTTTCCTTAGAGGTACCTATTACGTTCCTGATCTGATCGTTGAAGCGGTTTGATCTCTGCGAGAGCTTACGCACTTCGTCAGCAACAACAGCAAACCCCCGACCTGCCTCACCCGCCCGAGCAGCCTCAATAGCTGCATTCAGTGCCAATAGATTGGTTTGATCGGCGATCACCTTAACATCCGTCAGCAATGAATCCGCATGCTCCATCTCCTTGGACATATCCTCAACACGTTCCACCAACATCATGGTGTTGTGGCTAATCGTGACAACGTGCTCGACAAAAAAACGCAGAACTTTGTCCGTCTCACTGGCAAAGTCAGCAAATGTGATCTTTTTGTTACCTTCGCTCTCAATACCGTCTGACACACTCTCTATCAGACCCATTACCAGTTCCAACTGCGCCTGTGATTGTCCATTTATCCCGTTAAAACTCTCTTGCAGTGTTTGGACCGCATCATTGATCAGGG
>AASF01002091.1 GCA_000168735.1 Candidatus Endoriftia persephone str. Hot96_1+Hot96_2
CCCTTGATCCTGAAGAATCAGAGTCTGGCAGACATCATCATGCAACTGCAGCAGCTGCAGCAGGAAATCCAGCAGATGCGTGGCGAGATGGAGCTACAGAAACACGCCATGGATGCGCTCAATAAACGCCAGCGGGATCTCTATCTTGATATCGACCAGCGTCTCTCCCGGATGCAGACACTGCCGGCGCCGCCAGCCAGTCAGCCTCTACCGCAGGCGGTGACGCCGGCTGCGAGCTCCGAGGTTGCAGCGACTTCGGCTGATGCCGCTCAGAGTGGAGAGGCGGGGGCGCAGACACCGCCCGATCCAAAACTGGAGGCGGCCGCCTATCAGCGCGCCTTCAACCTGCTGAAGCAGGGACGTTATCCCGACTCCATCAAAGCCTTCCGCGACTTCCTGCAGCAGTTTCCCGGCGGCAGCTATGGGGATAATGCCCAGTATTGGCTGGGCGAGGCGAGCTATGTCAGCCGCGACTTTGATGCCGCCATTGAAAGAGTTCAGCCTGGTGCTGGAGCACTATCCCAGCAGCAGCAAGCTGCCGGGTGCGCTGTTGAAGAGCGGCTATATCCACTATGAGAAGCACCAGTGGGATGAGGCGAGACGTCTCTTCAATCGTCTGCAGAGCGAATTTTCCCGGCTCTACCGAGGCGCGCCTGGCGGCCAAGCGTCTGGAACGTATGGAGCGTGAAGGGCATTGAGTGGCGCCACTGAACTGTGCTGCGGGCCGGTCTAATGGCCCGTCTGCGCATCAGCGAGATCTTTTATTCGCTGCAGGGGGAGAGTCGCACGGCTGGTCTGTCGACCGCTCTTGTATTGCGTCTCAACCGGCTGCCCAGCTACGTTGTAAGCTATTGCGACACTGAATACGCCTTCAGCGGTGGTGAGTGGATGGAGCTGGCGGCGGTGCTGGATCAGGTCGAGCGATCCGCTGCCCGGCGGATCTGTGTCACCGGTGGCGAACCGCTGGCGCAAACTGCCTGCATCGAGTTGCTCGATAGTCTGCTGGAGCAGGGCTGCGAGGTCTCGCTCGAGACCAGCGGCGCGCTCGATATCTCAGCGGTTGACCCGCGGGTCTCGCGGGTGGTGGATTCTGAAGACCCCCGGCTCCGGCGAGGAGACGCGTAACCGCTATGCCAATCTCAACCAGCTTACCGCGAACGATCAGCTCAAGTTCGTCATCTGCGATCGGGCAGACTACGATTGGAGCTGTTCGATGCTCGAACAGTATGGCCTGACTCGGCCGCTGTGAGCTGCTGTTTTCACCCGCCCCCTTCGGACGCCAGGGTTCCCGCCCAGCTGGCGGAGTGGATCCTGGCGGATCGGCTCGATGTGCGCTTCCAGCTGCAACTGCACAAGCAGCTATGGGGCGAGGAGGCGGGGC
Source organism: Candidatus Endoriftia persephone str. Hot96_1+Hot96_2 (assembly GCA_000168735.1). GTDB lineage: Bacteria > Pseudomonadota > Gammaproteobacteria > Chromatiales > Chromatiaceae > Endoriftia > Endoriftia persephonae. The sequence continues at coordinate 1,382 of AASF01002091.1, forward strand.
GATGAGCCTAGCCAAACGTGCGGTGGTGCTGCTCTCCGGCGGACTCGACTCCGCCACCGTGCTGGCGATGGCGCGCCAGCAGGGGTTTGAGTGCCACGCCCTGAGCATGCTCTATGGTCAGCGTCATGCGGCGGAACTTGATGCCGCACGGCAAGTGGCACAGGCGTTGGGGGCGGTCGATCACAAACTGATCAATATTGGTCTCGATGATATCGGTGGTTCGGCGCTCACCGACGAGCAGATCGCGGTGCCCAAAACGCCTAGCGAAGGCATCCCCCCCACCTACGTACCGGCGCGCAACACTGTATTCCTCTCCCTTGCGCTGGGCTGGGCGGAGGTGCTCGAGGCCCAGGATATCTTCATCGGCGTCAACGCGGTGGACTACTCTGGCTACCCAGACTGTCGACCTGAGTTCATCGTCGCCTTCGAGCAGCTCGCCAACCTGGCCACCAAGGCGGGGGTGGAGGGACGGCGAATTCATATCCACACTCCGGCTGATCGACCTCAGCAAAGGCGAGATCATTCGCCAGGGAATCGGGCTGGGAGTCGACTACGCTCTCACCGTCTCCTGCTACCAGGCCGATGCGCAGGGGCGCGCCTGTGGGGGCTGCGACTCCTGCCGGCTCAGGCTGAAAGGTTTTGAAGAGGCGGGAGTTGCGGATCCGACCCGATATCGCTGATCCATCCTTAGATTTGGCAGTGATTAAGCTCAGCATCTTGATATGGGCAATGCGCATGCCCGTGATTTCAGGGATATCTGACGTGACATGGCAGATGTTGGTATTGCCAGTTACGCCACAAACCCAATCGATATCAACAATCGAATCAACAGTTAGTTACCTCGCTGCATCAAGAATATTTGTCCCAGTCATCACAGTTAGCCGGTCTGTGATGAATTTACCCCGGGCGCCAGGGGCTGAGTGGTACTGTACATGGGTGTCGATTTCTACTTCGAAGGCGCTTTATTTCTTTATTTGGTGTTTTCTGGTGCGTGCACAGCCAAGCCCCGCTATTCCTGTGATCATCAAATACAACGCCGATGGTTCAGGTACATAGGCTATTTGTGCATTATCAAATGAGAAGTAGGCAGTGGGATCAGGGTCAGTATCCTGGAAACTGAACTGCAACATACATATGCGAGGAGAGAAGATATGTATGATTATCTTGGAGAGGAACGTGCCACCGCAGTATCTGCATACCAAGGAGCACCAATTAACTCCGGTGTAACTAATAGTGGTGCATGAGTCGTTATATCGTATAAGTCCACACCAAACATCATCTCTTGCCATGAGATTGTGGGCCTTACGCCATCGGTTTCAACGTCCAAGAATAGGGCACCGCCGCTCACGTGAAATAGCCAGCTGAGTTCCGCCTCTATAGAACTCCACCCGTCAACGGGTACTTGAGCTGTCTGAGCTTGTATCCGCCGGTTGTGCTTTTTGTGCTTTCCCAGTAAAATAGGTCGGGAGTGCCAGGGTCCGAAAACATGACGAGTTCACCCCAATGCCATTTGATCCCATGTCTCTGAAACTCCATGTTGGCTTGGAACGTATTCGATATATGCATCAGCGGCACGGAAAGCATTTCCATCTTGATTGAGTGCTGGGCCAAATGCTGGGCCGTGGTATGTAGATGTCGCCTCAGTAAGTAGAGTGGATGTGCCGCTTTCTTCAAACCATGCTTTTGCCTCGATGTCGATAACGTCTCGAATCAATTCTATGGTTGTTGCGTTGGCAAATGGTGTGTAAGGCGCTGCGGTCACTATCAACACTATGAGTGCTGATTTTGCCCAAATCGACTGGTTGCCCGCTTTATTCATCGCCTTGTTCCTGTCAGTGATTTTGAACCCTGAAGAGTTGAATGTTGCGTTTGTGCACTTGGTTGTTCTAAGGGCTTAGGATCTAAGGCGCGCAAATGCCATGCCAAAGGCAGGAACGACATTCATGAAACATAAATTATGTCGAAATTAAAGGAATTGAGTCACGTTTCCGGTCTTTGTATTAAAAGAAAGCTCAAGTGAGCAGCCAAACTGTGACGCGACACTATTTATGTCGTTTTTCAGATGAGCGTATTGGCTGGATAGCGGTGAATGATCGACTGTGTAAAAAATCTCGACACTACTGCTGTTGAGGCTTCTCTAGTATTGGCCACAAATTCAACAGAAAATGCCTGGAATCTTTCGTGGTTTGTTGAGAATGCTTGTCCCATCAATGGCTTAGATTCCTTCTGTGTACCACAGAATAGAGTGTAAGAAATTTCGACACTCGTGTTGCTGGGTGTAGTTTGCCATGGTTTTAATTTAGATCTGGGCCACGCCGGTAACTGCTTCGGTAAGGAATTTCTGTCCCTATTCCATTCTTTTTCATCCATGTAGAATCGCCCCGGCTTATGAAAAATTGATGAGGGGTGCCGCGACGCCCCATTTTTGAAGGCTGAGGAGGATTCGATGGATGTCACAACACAGGTGATTTTGATGGGGGGCGGGATCGCCTTTGTGCTGGGGGTGGTCGCATCGAAGACCAACTTCTGCACCATGGGCGCGGTCTCCGACTGGGTCAACATGGGCGATACCAATCGCATGCGCGCCTGGTTTCTCGCCATGCTGGTGGGCATAGTTGGGGTGATGGTCCTGGAGGGCAGTGGCTTGGTTGGGTTTGATCAGACGCGGCCGCTCTATCGCAGCAGCAACCTCAGTTGGGCAGAGTACCTGGTGGGTGGCCTGATGTTTGGGATCGGTATGACCCTGGCGAGTGGTTGTGGTAACAAAAACCTGATCCGCATCGGCGGTGGCAATATCAAATCGGTTTTTGTGCTGCTGATCGCTGGCACCATGGCCTACTTCATGACTCATACTCTCCATGCGGAGACTGATAACACCCTCTACTCAGTTCTGTTCTACCCTTGGACCGATCCGCTGGCCATCGCGTTGCCGTCGAATCAGGATCTGGGCAGTCTGGCGGCGCTGCTGGTGGGCGGTGATGCGGCCAGTCTGCGGTTGCTGATTGGCGGGCTGCTGGCGGTGCTGTTGGCGTTCCAGATCTTCCGCTCCGCCCAGTTCCGCGGCCATCTCGAACACGTCGTCAGTGGCGTGCTGGTGGGTCTGTGTGTGCTGGCGGCCTGGTATGTGACCGGCGGCATGGTGTTCGGCGATGAGGGCACCTGGGTCGAAGCTACCGAGTGGCTGGAGGGGGACGAACGGCCGGTGGGGATCGGCGTGCAGGCCTTTACCTTTATCAATCCGATGGGTGAGACCCTG
>AASF01002090.1 GCA_000168735.1 Candidatus Endoriftia persephone str. Hot96_1+Hot96_2
GATCATCTCGCCCGGATCCGGCACATGGTAGGCGGAGAGCGCCCGGATCTCAGGGCGCACCCATTGGTCGATGAGCTGTTTCATTGGAATATCAGTCCGCAAATTACCGCGAATATTTCGATTCAGTTTTGCATCCAAAAAATACGCGAAGCACACAAAAAACCTTGGCGCTATTTGCGTCTTTTACGAACAAAAAATTCACCTCAACTCTCCTGCCGGGGCGTTCTACAGTGGGGACAGCTAATCACCGAACGGGTGACCACCTCCGCCATCACGACTTACCACGATACTCGGCAGAACGGGCGTGGGCAGTGAGCCCACTCACCGCGCGCCAGCACCGAAGCGGTCTCCGCCATGCTGGCCGCACCCTGCGGCGAGGCCATGATCAGACTGGAGCGCTTCTGGAAGTCGTAGACCCCCAGCGGTGAGGAAAAGCGCGCGGTGCGCGAGGTCGGCAACACATGGTTGGGACCGGCACAATAGTCACCCATCGCCTCGGCGGTGTAGCGACCCATGAAGATCGCACCGGCGGTGGCGAATCTGTTTTGCCATAGCCTCGGGGTTCTCCAGCGACAGCTCCAGGTGCTCGGGAGCGATGAAGTTGGCCACATCCACCGCCTCCTGCATATCCTTCACCGTGATCAGCGCGCCGCGCACCCTGAGCGCTGTGGCAATGATCTCGCGCCGCTCCATGCTCGGCAGCAGCCTATCGATGCTTGCTTGCACCTGTTCAATGAAGCCGGCGTCGGGGCAGATCAGGATCGACTGGGCATCCTCATCGTGCTCCGCCTGGGAGAAGAGGTCCATGGCGATCCAGTCGGGATCCGTGTTGCCGTCGCAGATAATCAGGATCTCCGAAGGGCCGGCCACCATGTCGATGCCGACCTGACCGAATACTGCGCCGCTTGGCGGTAGCCACGTAGATGTTGCCGGGGCCGACCACCTTGTCCACCGGCGGCACGCTCTCGGTGCCGTAAGCGAGCGCAGGCCACCGCCTGGTGCGCCGCCCACCAGGAAGACTCGATCAACGCCGGAGACATGGGCCGCCGCCGAGTACCAACTCGTTGAGTTCACCGCCAGGGGGTAGGCACCACCATGATCAACTCGGACACCCCGGCCACCTTGGCGGGAATCGCGTTCATCAACACTGATGAGGGATATGCCGCCTTGCCGCCGGGTACGTAAAGGCCGGCGCGATCCAGCGGCGTCACCTGCTGACCCAGCAGGGTGCCGTCCGGCTCGGTATAGGACCAGGAGTCGGTGATCTGGTGCTCAGCGTAGGCGCGGACGCGATTGGCTGCGATCTCCAGCGCTTGGCGCTGTTCGGCAGGGATGGTGTTCCCAGGCCTGCTCGAGTCGGCTCAGCGGCAACTCTAGATCGGCAGCGCTGGCCGCCTGCCAGCCGTCGAAACGGCTGGTAAACTCGACCAACGCGGCGTCACCGCGGCTACGGATCTCAGCGATGATGTTGTTAACCGTATCGTTGACCGCCCGATCAGAGACCGATTCCCAGGCCAGCAGCGCATCCAGCCGTGATTGAAAATCGGCATCGCTGCTGGACAGTTGGCGTATCTCGCTCATCTCTCTAACTCCCGCACAGAACACAGATCAGGATTGATTCTTCTCCACCGCCCTCGGCCACCGCCGCCTTCAGGGCCATGATCGTGGCGTGCTTCATCTTCCAGGCGGCCTTGTTGACCACCAATCGCGAGCTGATGTCGGCGATATGCTCCAACGGTACCAGGCCGTTGGCCTTCAAGGTGCTACCGCTCTCCACCAGATCGACGATCAGGTCAGCGAGCCCCACGATCGGCGCCAGCTCCATCGAACCATAGAGCTTGATGATCTCCACCTGCTGACCCTTGGCGGCGAAGTGTTTCTGTGCGCTCTTCACATACTTGGTGGCGATGCGCAGGCGGTTGCCATCAAGGGAGGCACCGGCGTGACCGGCCACCATCAGGCGGCACTTGGCGATCTGCAGATCGAGTGGCTCGTAGAGCCCCTCGCCGCCGTGCTCCAGCAACACATCCTTGCCCGCCACGCCGATGTCACGCGGCGCCGTACTGCACATAGGTGGGTACGTCGGTGGCGCGGATGATCACCAGCTTCACCTGCTCGTGATTGGTATCGAGGATCAGCTTACGGCTGGTCTCCGGGTCGTCGATCGGCTCGATGCCGGCATGGGGCCAATAGCGGCAGGCTCTGTTTGAAGATGCGCCCTTTCGAGAGGGCGATGGTGATCGGTGTAGAAAATTTCATGACGATGCGCGTTCGCGGCTCAATCAGTAGTATTCAAAACAGGCTTGCCTGACGCCAGGCTGACAGCCAGATGAGATCAATCAGGCACCCGACGGATCTGCCCGCCGAGGGCCGGCCAACTTCTCCTCGATGTTCTGATAACCCCGGTCGATATGGTAGATGCGATCCACCAGGGTCTCCCCTTCGGCCACCAACCCGGCCAGCACAAGGCTGGCGGAGGCACGCAGGTCGGTAGCCATCACCGGCGCGCCAGTCAGATGTTCGCTGCCGGTACAGATCGCCGTGTTGCCCTCGAGGCGGATCTTCGCCCCCATCCGCACCAGCTCCTGCACATGCATGAAACGATTCTCGAAGATCGTCTCGGTGATCGTGCCGACCCCCTCCGCCACCGAGTTGAGGGCGGTGAAACTGCGCCTGCATATCGGTCCGGAAAGGCGGGATAGGGGGCGGTGTGCACATCCACCGCCTTGGGGCGGCGTCCCTCCATATCGAGGCTAATCCAGTCCTCACCAAACTCCATTTTTGCGCCCGCCTCGATCAGCTTCTGCGACACCGCATCGAGCAGATCGGGGCGAGTGTCACGCACCTTGACCCGGCCGCGAGTGATCGCCGCGGCAACCAAAAAGGTGCCGGTCTCGATCCGGTCTGGCAACACCTCATAGTTGGTGCCGAGCAACCGGTCCAACCCCATTGACGGTGATGGTCGAAGTCCCCGCGCCAGAGATGTTGCCACCCATCTTGTTGATACAGTCGGCGAGGTCCACCACTTCTGGTTCACGCGCAGCATTCTCGATAATGCTAGTGCCATCGGCCAGCGCCGCCGCCATCATCAGGTTCTCTGTGCCGGTCACCGAGACCAGATCCATGACGATGCGCGCCCCCCGCAGCCGCTTGGCGCGCGCACGGATGTAGCCGTTCTCGACAGAAATATCTGCGCCCATAGCGCGCAGTCCGTCGATGTGCAGATTGACCGGGCGGGGAGCCGATCGCGCAGCCTCCGGGCAGCGATACCTCCGCCTCGCCGAAACGGGCTCAACATCGGCCCGAGCACCAGGATCGAGGCACGCATGGTCTTGACCAGCTCATACGGGGCGTGGAATCGGGTGATCGAAGCAGTATCCGCCTCGATGCCCATCTTCTCATCCACCATCCACGGGTGGCGCCCATCCCGCCAAAGCAGCCCCATGGGTGGGTGGTAATGTCCTGCAGATGCGGCACATTGCCCACCCGCATCGGACTGTCAGCCAGCCAGGGTCGTCCGTCGAGGATCGGCAGCGCCGCATTTTTCGCCCCGGCAATCCGCACCTCGCCACTGCCAGGGCGCATTCCACCTTTGATGATCACGTTTATCCATCGTTGGGATCAAGGGCGAATTCGTT
>AASF01002089.1 GCA_000168735.1 Candidatus Endoriftia persephone str. Hot96_1+Hot96_2
TCAGACCGACATGCTGCGCGGTACTCAGTTCGGCCATCTTTTGCACACCGGAGGCCCCTGGCACCACCTTCATGCCGTGAGGACCGGTCACCAGGATCTCCTCCAGGCGGCGCTCGCCGCGCATCACATGGGAGAGATCGAACTCGGGATGCAAGCCGAGCATCACATCGATATTGGCCAGCCCGAGATCCGCATCCAGCAACATCACGCGCCGCCCCATCTCCGCCATCGCCACCCCCAGATTGACCGAGATATTAGTCTTGCCAACCCCACCCTTGCCGCCAGTCACGGCAATCACTCGCACCGGCTCGGGATTCACCATGCGGCGTAACCCGGCGGCTTGGTCTTCGATCTGATCAGACATGAGCATGTTCACCCGTTCCTCCAAATGCGAGAGCCAGGTAGGCCTCATCCAGCACCTCCCCTGGCCTCCTGGGCGAGTTCGATGGCTTGACTGACAAGCGTGTGAGCCCTTGCCAGATGCAGATCCTCCGGCACCCGCTGCCCATCAGTGGTAAAGGCAAGCGGCAACCCGGCCTCGATCAGGGTACTGAACACCCCGCCCAGGGGATGCCGCTTCATCCATCTTGGTTAACACCACCCCCACCGGGATTGGCGACACGGAAGGCGTTCACCGCATGGTTCATCGCGGCACGTTGGGTGGTGGCGGAGAGGGTCAGCAGGGTCGTCACCGGATGGTTGCCGGCGGTGATCAACGACAGTCGTTCACTGAACTGCAGATCTCGCTGACTCATGCCCGCTGTATCGATTAGCACCAACCGCTTGCCTGAGAAGGTATGCAGCGCATCGCTCAATTCATCCGCGCTGGCGGCTGAACGCACCGGCACATTGAGGATCCGGCCGTAGTTATGCAGCTGCTCCTGGGCACCAATGCGATAGCTGTCACAGGTGATCAGCGCCAGACTTCTGGAACCCTGGCGCAGACAGAAATGCGCCGCCAGTTTGGCGATACTGGTGGTCTTGCCCACCCCGGGTTGGCCCCACCAGGGGCAATCACGCCGCCCTGCTCCAACATATCCCCATCCATCACCGGCAGTTCGCCGATGAGGTGGAACATCGCCTGCCGCCAAGCCTGCTCCGGGCTCTCCGTTGCATCGACCCGCTCGGCCAGCTTGCGGCAGAGATCGGCACTCAGCCCCCAACTCCATCAGTTGCCGCATCAGCTCCTGTTTCTGCGGTGATCGCTCCCCCAAGTCACGCCAGGTCAGCTCGGAGAGCTCCAGTTCCATCATCCGACGCAGCTCGGACATCTCACGGCGCATCTCCTGCAGCAGCGGATCCTGACTCCACTCCACCCGCTTGGCCGCAGGCTGGACGCTGGCGACGCACGCTGATCGAGCTTCAGTGTCTGTGCCTGGCGGCTCACGCCGCTCGCCGATATAGGGTTCATTTTTAGGCACTTCCGACTGTGGCGGCCTCAGGGGGCGAACATCCGCCATCGCCGGTGGCTCAGGCTCAGGCTCAGGCTCGGGCGTGAATGCCGCCTCGTCGTAGTCCATCGCCGCCACCAGCTCGACACCGCCATCCACCCGCTTATTGGAGAGGATCACCGCATCTGAACCGAGCGTCTCACGCACCCTTGCGCCAGGGCAGTTCGCATGTCGGGAGCAAAAAACCGCTTGATCTTCATCGTCCACAATCCTTCTGGACAGGCCGTCCATTCAAAGGAACGCTAGCCTTGTATGGCTTGCTCCCCTTTTCTGTCCCAGCCTGCCTGTTAGGTTTCCGCATGGTTTCCGCCGATAGTCGACACCACTTTCACCTGGTGGTTGTCCGGAATCTCGTTGTAGGAGAGGATGTGCATGCACCGGGGCCGCATGTTTGGGCGAAGCGCGCCATCCAGGCGCGGATCGGTGCTGCCACCAACAAAATGCTCTCCATTCCTTCTGGCCTCCATGCTGGAGCTGGTCTCAGCCAGCGCCGCCTGTAGCCGCTCTGCCAAGCCAGGTTCAAACCCAGCTTGCCCCTCTTCCGAGGTCTGCAACGTCTGCTGCAATATCTGTTCCAGACCCGGCTCAAGCACCGCCACGGGAATTTCCGCATTAGAACCAATGAGTTGCTGGACGATACCTCGAGAGAGCGCAACCCTGACTGCCGCCGTCAAAATGACAGGATCCTGACTTCTTGGCGCCTGGTCCGCCAAGGTTTCGGCAATCGTGCGGATGTCGCGGATCGGAATATGTTCCGCCAGCAGGTTCTGCAGGATCTTCAGCACCACACTCAAGGAGAGCAGCTTGGGTACCAGATCCTCCACCAGCTTCGGTGCGGTCTTGCCGAGCGAATCTAGCAACTGCTGCACCTCTTCATGACCCAACAACTCATGGGCCTGGTTGTGCAGGATCTCGCTCAGATGGGTCGCCACCACTGTGCTGGCATCGACCACCGTGTAGCCCAACGTCTGGGCATGGTCGCGCTGCTCATGGTCGATCCAGACCGCATCCAGACCAAAGGTGGGATCTTTGGTAGAGGTGCCCTGCAGCTCACCAAACACCCGCCCTGGATTGATCGCCAGATCACGGTCGGGAAAGATCTCCGCTTCGGCGCTGATCACGCCGTTCATGGTGATGCGATAGGCTGTTGGGCGAAAAGGTCCAGGTTGTCACGAATATGCACCGAGGGGATCAGGAAACCCATCTCCTGAGAGAGCTTGCGCCGCACCCCCTTGATACGATTCATCAGCTGCCCACCTTGGTTGCGATCAACCAGCGGGATCAGCCGGGTAGCCCACCTCTAGGCCGATCACATCCACCGGCTGCACATCGTCCCAGGTCAGCTCGCGCTGCTCCGGTGACGGCTCCGAGGTGGCGGGCACCTGCACCTCCTCCGCCCGCCTGCTGTTGGCGCTGGTGGATCATCCAGGCACCACCACCCGCTGCGGGCGGCGAACAGCAGAAAGACGAAGTTAGGCATACCGGGGATGATCCCCATCAGCAACAGTACCGAGGCCGCTACCGCCAATGCCCTGGGCGAGGCGAATAGCTGAGTGATGATCTGCCCACCCACATCCTCGCTGCTGGCGACCCGAGTGACGATGATCGCCGCCGAGGTCGAAAGCAGTAGTGAGGGGATCTGTGCCACCAGACCATCACCGATGGTCAGCAACACATAGTTTTGCAGCGCCGTGGAGAAATCGAGGCCGTGCTGCGCCATGCCGATGGCGAGACCACCGATGATATTGATGAAGAGGATCAGGATGCCGGCGATGGCGTCACCCCGCACAAACTTGCTGGCGCCATCCATCGAGCCGTAGAACTCCGACTCCGACGAGATCTCGATGCGCCGTGCGCGCGCCTCATCCTGATCGATCAGCCCGGCGTTGAGATCGGCATCGATCGCCATCTGCTTGCCCAGGCATCGCATCCAGCGGTGAAGCGGGCGCTCACTTCCGCGACTCGACCGGCACCCTTGGTGACCACCACGAAGTTGATGATC
>AASF01002088.1 GCA_000168735.1 Candidatus Endoriftia persephone str. Hot96_1+Hot96_2
TGCAGGTTAACGAATCGCCCTTGATCCGGTCGGCGCTCTCGATGGTAGAGAGGCGGTGGGCGATGATCAGAGTGGTGCGGTTCTGTGTGAGGGTCTGCAGTGCCTCCTGGATGTAGCGCTCCGATTCGTTGTCGAGTGCCGAGGTGGCCTCGGTCGAGGATCAGGATAGGCGCATCCTTGAGCAGCGCGCGGGCGATGGCAAGGCGTTGGCGCTGGCCGCCGGAGAGGCGGGTGCCATCTTCGCCGATCAGGGTCTCGATGCCGTCTGGCATCTGTTCGATGAACTCGATGGCGTGGGCGGCGCGAGCCGCCTCCAGCACCTTGTCGCGGGGGGTGCCGCGCATCAACCCGTAGGCGATGTTGGCCTCTACCGTGTCGTTGAACAGAGTGACATCCTGGCTCACCAGGGCGATGTTGTTGCGCAGCTGTGCCAGTGGCATCTCGCGGCAGTCGATGCCGTCGAGCAGAATCCGGCCCTGATTCTGCTCATAGAAGCGCGGCAGCAGGCTCGCTAGGGTGCTCTTGCACACTGCCGGAGGGGCCGACCAGGGCAACGGTCTCGCCGGTCGCGATCTTCAGGTCGATGTCGCGCAGGGCCGGCTCACTTGCGCCCTGGTAGCTGAAGTGGATCCTCTCGAAGTGGATCTGGCCGCTGAGGCGTTCGATCGGTCGCTGCCCCTGGTCTGCCTCGCTCGGCTCATCGACCAGGTCAAACACACTCTCTGCCGCCCGCCAGCCCCTGCTGTAGTTGCTCGTTGATGCGGATCAGCTTTTTCAGCGGTGACAGCAGCATCACAATGGCGGCGATGAAGGAGACAAAGGAGCCGACGCTGAGCTGGTCGTTGAGCGATTGGATCGAGGCAAAATAGAGCATCCCGGCGAGTCCCAGCACCATTACCATCTGGCCGGCGGGTGAGCTGATCGAGGCGGCGGCGACGCGTTTCATGTGGTAGCGCCGCACCCAGTTGCTGATCTCGCGGAAACGGCCCGACTCGTAGGCCTGGCCACCGAACAGTTTGATCACCTGGTTGCCCTGGATCGCCTCCTCCAGTACATGGGTCATCTCTCCCATCGAGCTCTGGATCGAGTGGCTGAGGCGGCGTAGACGCTTGCTGATCAGGCGCACGATGAGCACGATGATCGGCGCCAGCAGGAACACCACCAGGGTCAGTCGCCAGTTGAGCCAGAGCATGTAGCTGACCAGCCCGAGCACCGCCACCGAGTCGCGCACCAGCACGATCAGTACCTCGGTGGAGGCGGCGGCCACCTGCTCGACGTTGAAGGTGACCTTGGAGAGCACTGTGCCGGTGGGGTTGTCATCATAGAAGCGGTTGGGCAGGCACAGTAGCTTGTCGAAGATCTGGTTGCGCAGGTCCATCACCACCCGGGTCGAGACCGCGTTGATGGTCATGGTACTGGCATAGCTGGTGAGGGCGCGCAGCAGGAACACGGCCGACCAGGGCGAACGGCATCAGGCGGATCGTCTGCGGATCCTTCTCCACGAAACTGCCGTCGAGCAGTGGCTTGAGCAGTGCCGGCAGCATCGGTTCGGTGAGCGCCAGCAGCACGGTGAAGAAGATCGAGAGCGCAAACAGCCGGCGGTAGGGTTTGACGTAGCCCGAGCAGCCCGCAGAATTANNGAGGGGNTCTTGCTGGTGAGTTTGGGCATGCGGGCTCGGTCCTGGCGGGGTGTAAAGAAATCCGTCGGCAATTCTACCGGGGCGGCTCAGTGATCACCAGTTGGTGCGGTGCTCATGCTATGATCGCGCTTTTCCTGTGACCCGGACGAGAGCGATGTCGATCGAAATTCCCAGCTTTGAGCAGGCCCGCATCCTGGTGGTGGGGGATGTGATGCTCGACCGCTACTGGCACGGCGAGGCGGTGCGCATCTCGCCGGAGGCGCCAGTGCCGGTGGTGCGGGTGGGCGAAGAGGAACAGCGCCCTGGTGGCGCCGGCAATGTGGCGCTGAATGTCGCCGCGTTGGGAAGCAACGCCATGCTGGCGGGGATCATCGGTGATGACGAGCCGGGTCGGATGCTGGGGGATATCCTTGATGCCGCCGGGGTCGACTGCCGTTTCGAATATCTGGATGGCCTTCCCACCATTACCAAGCTGCGGGTGGTCAGCCGTCACCAGCAGTTGATTCGCCTCGACTTTGAGGATGACTTCCCGGCCGCCGGCAGCGAGCTGCTGCTGGAGGGCCTGCCGCGCAGTGATCGAAGAGGTCGATCTGCTGCTGCTCTCCGATTACGCCCAAGGGGCACCCTGCAGGATATTCAGGGGCTGATCGAGCTGGCCAGGCAGCACGGCAAGCCGGTGCTGGTGGACCCAAAACAGCAGGATTTCTCACTCTACCGTGGCGCCACCCTGCTGACCCCCAACCTGGCCGAGTTCGAGTCGGTGGTCGGTCCTTGCCGGGATCAGGAGGAGCTCGTCAGCAAGGGCCAGGCGCTGATCCGGCAGCATGATCTGCAGGCGCTACTGATCACCCGTGGTGAGCAGGGGATGAG
>AASF01002087.1 GCA_000168735.1 Candidatus Endoriftia persephone str. Hot96_1+Hot96_2
AACGAATTCGCCCTTGATCAGCAACAGACCGGTGGTATCGATATCGAGCCGACCGAGCGAAGTGGAGACCCATAGCAGTCGCCTCATCCAACAGATCGAGCACGCCAGGATGAAGCTCCGGCTCGGTTGGAAACAGACATATCCTTCAGGTTTATGCAGCATGAAATAGCGCGGTTCGTGCCGCGCCACCAATCCGCCATCCAGCGACACTGCCGCGGCCTCCATGACATTCAACGACGGCTGTTTCTGCGGCTCTCCATCCACCGCACACCCGCCCGCCACAGATCGCCTTCTGCGCCTGGGAACGGGTCAACGTGGTGACGTTGCTCAGATAGCGGTCGAGCCTCATCAGTTTTTCTAGTGCAGGCGGTACTTATGCACTTTAATCTCAATCAGAGCCCGGCCCACGCATTGGCTTTCCATTGGCCAACCGGGGGTGTCACTCGCCGATACGAAGTAAAGACCAAACCGTTGCTCGCCTCATGGGCCAAAACCCACATGGGCCGCCTTAGTTTGAGGATGTGGAAGGCGAGTTCGACACACGATCGGACCTTAGTCTTGAGCGTTTCAATCTGCTTCCGCCAATCAGCGCATCTCGCTGCCTTGTTAAAGTTTCCTTACTTAGTTGCATCGCATAGCGATGTTCCAGGTGAGGTCTTCTCTTTGAGCGCCTCACGCTTGTTCGCCCCGTGTAGCCGGCATCGCCCCAGATTGATTCTGCTCTACTCATCCCACTATTGCCGAAAAACAGCAAGGCCGGCGAGATGCCGGCCTTGCTGTACTATTCACCGCTCAGGCGGTTCAAGCGAGGTCAAACCCCAAATACAAACTTCGGCCGCAGCCACTTCACTAGCAGCGGCAGCAGGGTCAGGGCGGTCACCACATCAATCAGCAGAGCCTCACTGATATAGACACCCAGCCCACCAGGTATTGGCCAGGTCGGTATTGAGCAACCGGGATAAAACAGCCCAACAGCACGATCACCGAGATGATCACCGCCGATCCGGTCGTGTTGAGCGTGTTCTCCAACGACTTGCTCCCAATTGGCCTGCGGTGGCCTGCATCTCCTCGCGGCAATCGCGAGATCATATAGATGCCGTAGGTCGATACCCAGCCCCATGGCGATACTCAGTGCCACCTGCAGATGGAACGCCAGGTTGCCCGACCAGTTCTCCACCCGGGTCATGTAACCACCCAGCCCATACTGGGCATAGAGGGTGATGAAGAGCATCACCATCAGGATCACCGAGACCACCACGGAACGGAAGATCAGGGCTGCGATGACGAACACCGCAGCGGCGGTCAGCAGCGGTCCCGCGAGCCAATTGTCAACAGCCACTTCGCGAGTCGCCTCGGTGGCACCGAGAAAACCGCCAACCGCCGGACGGATATAATCCGGGCCATCCACCGAGAGTTCGTTGGTGTCACTGGAGAGATCATCCACCGGACCGGCGCGCAGACCGATAGTTGACCTTGCCAAAGCCCGAATCATTCTTGTGGTCCTCGATGTACTGCTGGATATCCATGGTGACCTGATGGGTCTCCTTCGGATCCATGGTGTTGATGAAGCCCATCACCACGCCCTCGTTCCAGTTCGACATGACGAAGGAGTCCATGTCGCCCTCATCGGTCATGGTCTCCAGCAGTCCGTTGTAGAGCTGTACGATCTCGTCACCGCTGCGGTCATCATCCGGATCTATGGAGCGCAACTTGGCATCGCTCGGGATATAGAGATCCTTCAGCTGCGGTTTCTCGCCCGGCTCGGCGGTCAGTAGCATGTTGATCAAGCGGATGTACTGAGCGTAGGAGCCGGTAAAGCCGATGAACGGATGGGCCCGCATCCACTCCTCCATCGCCTCGATGTCAGCCAGCACCTCGGCATCGTTGAAGATGCGCTGGGCGCCACAGGGATCAGGATCCCAGCAACCCAGCTCGGCCTCGTACTTCTTGCACTGAGCCAGCTTCTCGGCGGGCTCCTCGATATCGTAGAGCTCTTCCGGGAAAGGCGTCTCGGTACAGAGCTCAGAGACCGGCGCCTTGCCCCGGATCGGGATCGAGACCGAGATAACACCGGGCATTATCTGGTTCAGGCGTTCTAGTTGCTGGATCGTGATCGACTGCTCTTTGAAGGCGGCACGGGAGTAGTTGATACCCTTCTCCACCCCCGGGCATCAGATCCTCTGAGGTACCGTTCAAGATATCGGTCTCATAGGTGGACCAGCCGATAACCACCGCCACAAAGCCGATCGGCAACCATTTGCCCGGCCCCGCCAGCAGGTTAGTGATGGCGCCACCCACCTTATGCTCCCAGGCGCGCTCACCTCCTTCGTCCATCTGCGCATTGCTGCCGGGAAAGGTGATCATCAGCAGGGGGATCAGGCTGGTGGTGGTAAACAACAGCGTCAGCATGCCAAACATGCCAAAGTAGGCGTAGGCCTTGTAGAAGGAGATATCCACCGTGGCCAGGGTGGCAAAGCCCACCATGTCGGTGATGATGGAGAGGGTCGCCGGGACAATAGTGTGTGAGATGGCGAGCCGCGCCGCATCCTCGCAGCTCCCCCCCTTCGCCTGCTCCTGCATGAAACGCCGGGTCACCTGCACCGAGTGCCCTATGCCGATGGCAAGCAGCAACATCGGCGTCAGCACCATCATGGTGGTCAGTTTGAAGGAGGAGAAACCCATCACTCCCAGGGTCAGGATGATGGTGGAACCGACGCCGATCATCGGGAACAGCGCACCGCGCCAGTTGCGGAATTCGAACCAGAGCGCAGCTACCACGATCGCCAGGGAGATGACAAACAGCCACCACTTATTGACTAGATCGGCAAGCATCCAGGCGAGGAAGTAGGGCTCGCCGGCAACCAGCAACTCGAAGCGATCATCCTCGCCATATTCGTCCATCATGGCACGCACCGAGCGCACCCAGGGGAGGTAGATCTCCTTCACGTCATCGGTATAGTCACCGATGATATAGAGCGACTTAGCAGTGCAGTTCTTTGTATCCCTGTCGCTGAACTCACACTTGTTGCCGGCGGCATCCTCAAAGCCTATCAGCATCGGACCCATCACCGGATTGCCCTCGATGCCCTCCTTGAGGAATGCCAGCTGTTCGGCGGCCACAGCGGAGTCTTCACTGATACCCTCGGTGGGGATCAGGCGCTTGAACACCAGACCGTTCTCGTCCGCCCCCATAAACTTGATCTTCTTCGCAGCGATGTCGATGAAGTTCGAGGCGCGCGCCGTGGGCAACTCCACCAGCCGGGTGTGGATCTCCTGCACCTTGTTGATGAACCACCCCTGGTAGACGTCACCCTCCTTGACGCGCAGGGTGAAGACCATCAGATTGCCCATGCCAAAGTTATGCTCGGCATAGAGGTTGGTCGCCACATAACGATTGCTCGGCGGCAGCAGGGTATCTGGATCATTGCGCATATCCAA
>AASF01002086.1 GCA_000168735.1 Candidatus Endoriftia persephone str. Hot96_1+Hot96_2
CGGTGATGCCGAACTCGGCGCAGTTCCGGTCCAGCGTCTCCACCTGGGTGCGGGCAACGGCATCCGTAATCCCTTTATGACGATCAGTGGTCGGCACGTTGTGATCTGGCGTGGCCAGATTGGCCTCCACCCGCCAGGGTTTGCGCCCGGCCATGCGCAGACCTTCAAAGGCCTGAGGTGAGGTCACCTCATGCACCAGCTGGCGGTCGATATAGAGTAGTGCGGTGCCATCCTCGTCGTAGCGCACCACATGGGAATCCCAGAGTTTATCGTAGAGTGTCTTTGTGCTCATCGCCTGTTCCTCTTGAGTACGCGTGCCAGATTAGGCCGGGGCATCCTATAATACAAATTCATATTGTTTATTTATTTCATTCCGATTGGGAATAGATTATGGACTTCACTAGTCTACGTGTCTTCACTCAGGTCGCCCATTCCGCCTCCTTCTCCGCAGCAGCGGAACGGCTCTTCCTCACCCAGCCAGCGGTGAGTAAGCGCATCGCCGGGCTGGAGGCAGAGCTGAGCACCCCCCTGTTCGACCGGATCGGCCGCCAGATCCTGCTCACCGAGGCGGGCCGTCGTCTGCTACCGCGGGCCGAACAGGTGCTGGAGGAGCTGGCCGACATCCGCCGCGAACTCTCCCATCTGAGTGATCAGACCAGCGGCACCCTGAGCATGGCCACCAGCCATCACATCGGCCTGCACCGCATGCCGCCGATACTGCGGCGCTATGTCGACCGTTATCCTGACGTGGAGCTGGACATCCGTTTCATGGAGTCGGAAAAGGCCTGCCAGGCGGTGGCCCACGGAGAACTGGAAATGGGCGTGGTTACCCTGCCGCTGGCCCCATTTCCACAGCTGGAGCAGATCCTGCTGTGGAATGACCCCCTCTCCTTCGTCGCAAGCAGGGACCACAACCTGTCAACACAGGGACCACTCTCCCCTGAATCGCTACTCACCCAGCCCGCGGGTACTACCAACCAAAGGTACCTATACGCGGACACTGCTTGAACAAATACTGTCGCCTCTTGAACTGGATGTTCAATGCAATATGGCCACGGATTACCTGGAGACCCTCAAGATGATGACCTCTATCGGTCTTGGCTGGAGCCTGCTACCGGCAACTATGCTCGATGACGAACTGGTGGAACTGGAGGTGAAAGGTATATCGCTTACCCGTTCATTGGGTGTCGTCAGCCATTCGGGGCGAACCCTTTCCAACGCAGCCCATGCAATGCTGAATCTGCTGTCTGAGGCGGCGGACGGGGTGACCGAGACAGCCCCTCCCCCGCCAACTCTCTATTATGAATAGGACATGTTAAAATCAGTGATCATTCCTGTGGCTGTCGAGGTCGCTCACGCTGCCACAATGAAGATCTCATCCAACTCTCACACAACCCATTTTTTATCCGCATCTTCTGCTGACGTCAGCTTGACAGCCCCATAACACGGAATCATGATCAAAGCTCTTCCTGGGCATCCAAGGCCTCAGCCATGCAACAATCATTGACCACTGCTCAATACAGCCTGGGCTTAGGAGATTGCCCACGCCATCACCCACGGCATCGGCATTCTGTTGAGCATTGGAGGACTGGTAGTATTGATGGCCTTTGCCAGCCTCTACGGCAATGCCTGGCATATCACCAGCTGTGCCATCTACGGTGTCACCCTGATCCTGCTCTATACCTCCTCCACCCTCTACCATGGCATCCCGAATCCGCGGGCAAAACAGATATTGCAGCAGATCGACCATGCCGCAATCTTTCTGCTGATCGCCGGCACCTATACCCCCTTCACCCTAGTGAATCTTCGGGGCGGCTGGGGCTGGACCCTGTTCGGACTGGTTTGGGGAATCGCCATTCTCGGCATCATTCTGGAACTGGCGACTAAGCGCCGATACAAACGGCTCTCCATCGCCCTTTATCTGGGGCTGGGCTGGCTGGTGGTGATCGCCATCAATCCCCTGCTGTCAGCCGTGGATATCGGTGGCTTGATACTGCTGCTCGCAGGTGGACTGAGTTACTCGCTGGGGCGTTGTTTTCTATGTCTGGAAGCGGCTGGGCCTACCACCATGTAGTCTGGCACCTATTCGTGCTGGCCGGCAGCATTCTGCACTTCTTTGCCGTGCTCTTCTACGTGGTACCCGGCAGCATCTAGTGCACCTGCCTCAATCCGTCTCCCTGTCGATCCAGCGCCAGGCGATCACCACCGCCAGGGCAGCGTAGCCGGCGGCCACCCAGAAGGTGGGACCGGGGCCGATACCGCTCCAGAGGTAACCGCTCAACAGGCTGCCAACCGCACCACCGGCGCCGAAGCTGATGCTGCTGTAGAGGGCCTGGCCGCGCCCCTGGTGTTTGCCGACGAAGTAGTGATGCACCAGGTGGATCGCCGCAGCGTGGAAGGTACCGAAGGTGGCGGCATGCAGTATCTGGGCGAATAGCATGATCCAGAGCTGATCAGGGGCTGCGCCGATCAGCAGCCAGCTGCAGCACGGCAATCAGCAGGCTGGCTGATCAGCACCTTGGCGCGCCCCCCAGCGCTGCAGCAGCCGGTGCATCACCAGAAAGATCAGCACCTCCGCTACCACCCCCAGGGGACCACATCTGGTCCGACGAAGGTGCTGGAGTAGCCGTGCTCTTCCATATAGATGGAGTAGAAGGCGTAGTAGGCGCTGTGGCTCGCCTGCATCAGAAAGCCAGGCGGCCAGGTAGGCGATCACCGTCGGGCGCTTCAGCACCGTGAGGATCGAACCCTGCGCCTCATGGTGGGGTGCCGCACCGCGCTCCGGCACCAGCAGGCTGCTCAGCCAGATGCCCAGATAGAGCACGCAGCACCAGCTGCGGGATCACCTCCACACTCATCCGGTCGAGCAGAAAACCCAGCGCGGAGACCGCCAGGATAAAGCCAATTGAACCCCACAAACGGATCCGTGAATAGTGTTTGCATGCGCTCACCCAGATAGCTCATGGTGAGCCGCCTCGAACTGTGGCAGCGAGGCGTTCCAGAAGAAGCTGAACAGCATCATCACCAGCGCCAGCGTCCAGAAGCCCTCAGCGTAGAAGACCCCGACAAAGATCATCAGCGACAACAGCGAGGCGATCCGCACAATCGGCATACGCTGGCCGGTATGGTCAGCGATCCAGCCCCAGATGTTGGGGGCCACCAGCTTGGAGACCATGATCACCGCCATCAGCTCACCGATCTCTGCCGAAGAGAAGCCGCGATCCTTTAGAGTAGACACCCCAGAAGTGGCAGCAGCGCCCCAGAGCGAGGCAAAATAGACAGAGATAGAAGCCGGAGAGTCGCCAGTAGGGCATCAGGGTTGGGTTACCAATGGGTGCGTGATGGCCCCCGTGGAGACGCAGCGGCTCTCCCAGGGTAGCAGGACTAATCGGTGGCGGCAGGGATCTGCGCCACCCCAGACTCCACATCCATTATTTTGCCCCGCGGTGACCGCAGCATATGGTCCCATCAGCACCAGCGCCAGCATCGCCTCGGCGATGGGGGTGGCGCGGATGCCGACACAGAGGGTCGTGACGCCCCTCGGTCACCACCTCGCGCGGTCTCACCCGCAGCGGTTTACCAGTCTGGCCTGGCGATGCGCAGACTGGCAGGTGGGTTTGACGGGCGATACTGGCAACGATATCCTGGCCGCTGGAGATCCCATCCAAAAACACCACCGGCATGGTTGCTGGCAAACCCCTGCGGGGTCATCTCATCGCGGTGTTCGGTACCCTTCTGCTCCACCACTGCAAAACCGTCGCCGACCTCGACCCCCTTCACCGCGTTGATGCTCATCAGAGCGTGGGCGATCTCGGCATCAAGACGGTCAAAGATCGGCTCGCCCAGCCCTGCCGGCACCCCGCTGGCCACCACTGTGATACGTGCACCGACCGGAGTTGCCCTCCTTGCGCAGCTCATCCATGTAGAGCTCCAGCTCGGCGATCTTGTCCGGATCGGGACAGAAGAAGGGGTTCTGATGGACCTGATCCCATTCCAGCCGCTCCGCACGGATCGGCCCCAGCTGTGCCATGTAACCGCGGATCTCGATACCGTAACGAACCTTCAGCCACTTCTTGGCGATCGCTCCGGCGGCAACCCGCATCGCAGTCTCCCGCGCCGAGGAACGACCGCCGCCACGGTAGTCGCGAATGCCGTACTTCTGGGTATAGGTGTAATCGGCATGGCCCGGACGAAACAGTGCGGCGATCTCAGAGTAGTCCTTGGACCGCTGGTCGGTATTGTGGATGACCAGGCCGATCGGCGTACCTGTGGTCCGGCCCTCAAACACCCCGGAGAGGATCTGCACCTGATCTGCCTCGCGGCGCTGGGTGGTGTGGCGTGAGGTGCCGGGCTTGCGCCGGTCGAGATCCTGCTGCATATCCGACTCGTTCAGCTCCAGGCCCGGGGGGCAGCCATCCACAATGCAGCCGATGGCGGGGCCGTGGCTCTCGCCAAAGCTGGTGACAGTGAAGAGTTTACCGAATGAGTTGCCAGACATCTGATTAGCGCTCCAGCCAAGCGTTGATGCGTTCCAGATCCGACTGGCTCAGGGTACCCGACGCCTGCTTCAGCTGCAGGCCGTTGACGATGTAATCGTAGCGGGAGCGGGCGTAGTTGCTTTGGGAGGAGAAGAGGTTGCGCTGCACATTGAGCACGTCGACGATGGTGCGGGTGCCCACCTCGTAGCCTGCCTGGGTCGACTCCAACGCACTCTTGGCGGAGATGGTGGCCGCCTTCAGGCGCATTGACCCGGCTAATGGTGGAGAGCACACCGCGGTAAGCGTTGCGCACCTGTTTGTTGACCGCGCGGCGCGACTGGTCGAGCTGCTGCTGAGCGGCGCGATAGTTGGCCTTCGACTGCTCAGTCTGCGAGGTCACCGCACCGCCAGCGTAGACCGGCAGACTTAGCTGCAGGCCAATCTTCGAGGTGTCGGCCTCGGTAGAGCTGTCGTTGCTGGTGCGGAAGATGCTATGGGGAACCGACCAGATCGAGGCTTCGGGTAATGGCCCGAGCGGCTGATCTCAATGGTCTTCTTGGTCGCCTCAAGGCCGTTGGCGCGCGGCGATGATGGCATAGTTCTGCTGCTGTGCGGTTCTTCGACCACTCCTCCAGATCACTGGGCACCGGTGGTTTCAGCTGCAGCTCTTCACCCAGCTTCGCCAGTTGTTCCTTCTCGCCGGGGCCGATGATCTCGAACAGCGCCCTGCCCAGGCATTGTCCACTTCATTCTCGGCAGCGATCTCGGCAGCGCGCGCCGAGTCGAAGGCGGCCCGGGCCTCATGCACATCGGTAATGGCGATCAGCCCCACGTCGAAGCGTTGCTGCGCCTGCTCCAGCTGACGACCGGTGGCCTCGCGTTCCGCCTCGGCAACCCGCAGCTCATCCTGCGCCGCCAGAATATTGAAATAGGCATTGGAGCTGCGCACCATCAGGTCGATTTCGGCGGCTTTATACTCCGCCTCGGCCTGGGCGATGGTGTTGTCCGCCTGCTCCAGCCGGATCCACTGGTCGCGGTGGTAGATCAGACTGAGAGAGACTGAGTGTTGAGGCTCCGATCGTTGTAGTGTCGAAACGTCCTGTACTGCTAAACGGCGAACTCTTTACGTCACTCCGCACCCCGTCTAATTGACCGCCGAGGGCGATATCTGGGCAGCAGTTGCGCGCGAGCCTGCACCTTGGTCTCTCTTACTGCATCCAGCTGCGACTTGGCAATCCTGCATGGGTCGGGGTCATTTTCCTGGGCAAGTTTGTACACGTCCATGAGATCCTTCGCCTGAACCGACAAGGCGGCTCCAGCCAGAAGGAGAGGAAGAACCAGTCGTACTAACTTCATGTTCTGCTCCACAGATAGCCGGAGTCAGCTCAGCCCCAGCGAGAAAAAGAGGTATTATATGCGATAACGCCCAGCGGAACAGTCGCCATCCCCCGTCTCTGACTGGGTTATTCACCTTTGCTGGTAGGATCTGCCTTCAGCACGCAGCTGCGGGTCGAGACGCTTCTCGAACAGGTTCAATCCCCAATGAAGATGCGGCCCAGTCGCTCTTCCAGTCATGCCCACTTCACCGATCACCTCACCCTGGCGGCACCCGCTGGCCCTGCTCTACCAGCAGCCGACTCAAATGGAGATAGGAGGTCGTCAGACCGTGGCCATGATCGAGCAATAGAGTGCCGCCAGAGTAGAACATGTCGGGATGGGCCAGGGTGATGACGCCATCAGCGGGGGCCACCACCGGCGCCCCTTCCGAGGCTGCCAAATGGAGACCAGAATGGGGCCGTTTTGGCTTACCATTGAGGATACGCTGGCTGCCGTAGACACCGGAGATACGCCCCTTCACCGGCAAGATAAAACCGTTGAGAAAGTCAGTACGTGGCTCGTCGAGCTTTCTTGGCTGCCTTTGATCTGCGCGGTCTCTTTGCGAATCCGCTCCCAGTCCCGCTTCGGCGGGCCTCACCTTACTCTGTGGTAGGCCATCGATGCGCTGGATTTTATAGCTGCGCTTGCCGATGCTGATCAAGGCGATTCGCGCCG
>AASF01002085.1 GCA_000168735.1 Candidatus Endoriftia persephone str. Hot96_1+Hot96_2
CCCTTGATCCGATCTACAAGACCGTGGAGATCTCCCGCCCGGGAGCGGCAGCTGCGTGGGATGAGCAGGTCTCTCACTATCGTCCAAATCGCGACAAGTCCTATACCGGAACCGTACTTGGAGTGCATCGTTGGTGGTGTGGTGGGTAACCCAGTTCGGCAAGGGAAAGGGCAAGGATGCGTGCCACCATCGCCGGCGCACTGTTGGGCGCATCGGTTGGTCACGATGCCAGCCGCAACCGGAGTGGCCACTATGTGACCGAGACCGAGCGGCGCTGTGAAGTGATCGACTACACAGAGCATGAGGAGCAGTTGGTGGGCTTAATCGTGGTTAAAATACCGGTTACAAGGGTTCAGGGTCCTTTCAACCAACCCGGAACCAAAACCCTTCCGGGCAAGCTTATCCGGGTTGCGGGTGGCGGTGACGCCGACTCGCTGAGTTATGAATCAAGTGTGGAAGAGCTGTCCAGATACCCATAGGTCGGTCAGACCGTTCCCGCTGCTGGAAAGGTCCGAACTGAATGCGTGTCAGACAAATAATGTTGCCGCTCATGCTGCTGTTTGGTGGCCTGCTGTTGACCCAGGGGGTCAGTGCGCGGGGCCTGATCAGCTTGGATGAGTGCGGTGAAACAGGCCAAGCGGCAGAGTGGTGGTCGGGTGATTTCCGCCGAGACCCGCGAGTACGATGGTCGTCCGGTCCACAATATCCGTATCCTCACCAACGAGGGCAAGTTGCGCCGCTATCAGATGGATGGTCGCAGCGGCCGCTTCATCAAACGCAAACCGAGACCCTAACCCCAGGAGAACCCCGATGCGGGTATTGCTAGTCGAAGATGAGGCAGAATTGCGCAACCCGCTCGAGGCACGTCTGCGTCGTGAGGGTTATACGGTGGATGCGGCAGACAACGGCCGCGACGGCCTGTTCCTCGGCCGCGAGTACGGTATCGATGTGGGAATCGTCGATATCGGTCTGCCGCAGCTCTCAGGTATCGAGGTGATCCGCCAGCTGCGACAGGCCGGCAAACACTTCCCGATCCTGATCCTTACCGCGCGCGGCAACTGGCAGGACAAGGTGGAGGGGCTCGAGGCGGGGGCCGACGACTATCTGGTCAAACCCTTTCATGTCGAAGAGTTGCTGGCGCGCCTCAACGCCCTGTTGCGGCGTGCTGCAGGCTGGTCGCAGCCGTTGATCGAGTGTGGCCCGATCGAACTCAATACCCGCAGCCAGACGGTGTGTCTGCAGCAGCAACCGATTGATCTCACCGCCTACGAATACAAGGTGCTCGAATATATGATGTTGCACGCCGGTCAGGTGGTCTCCAAAAGTGAGCTGACCGAGCATATCTATGATCAGGACTGGGATCGTGACAGCAACGTGATTGAGGTATTTGTGCGTCGTCTGCGCAAGAAGCTCGATCCTGATGCACGCTACAAGCCGATCGAAACCCTGCGCGTGGCGCTGCTATCGCTTTGTCCTGAAACGCGCCGAGTCGTCGTCTGCGGAGTGATCCTGCGTGGTGCTGTTTTTCGATCCATGCCCGATTGCTGGTTGTGGCCAGCCTGGTGCTGGCGGGCTTTCTCGGGCTGACCGGCCTGGTGCTAGAACAGGCCTACCGGGCGAGTGCCGAAAAGGCGATGAAGGAACGCCTCGAGAGTCAGATCTACGGGCCTGCTGGCCGCCGCCGAGGAGGATCAGCAGGGTCGTCTCAGCCTGCCCAGATTGCTCTCCGGATCCCCGCTTCAACCGGCCCGACTCCGGCTACTATGCCCAGGTCTCCGGTGCTGGTGGTGGGTTCAGCTGGCAATCCGCCCTCGATGGTGGGGCGCCAGCTCAGCTTTCTGCAGCCGACGCCCACCTGGCCAGCGGCGGTTTCCACCAGCCGCAAAACGGCGACCTGCTGGCGATCAGCCTTCGGTGTCTCCTGGGAGGATTTCGAGGCCAATGAGACCGACTATGTGCTGGCGGTAGCGATCGACCTGAGCCCCCATCAGCAGCAGATTGAGGCGTTTCGCAACACCCTGTTTCTCTGGCTCGGTGGCGTCTCACTGCTGCTGTTGCTGATCCAGGGCCTGGTGTTGCGCTGGGGGCTCACGCCATTGCGCACGGTGGCGGTTGAGTTGGAGGCGATCGAATCGGGTCGCAGTGAACAGCTACAGGGGCGCTACCCAGCTTGAACTGACCCGCCTCACCAACAACATCAACTCACTGATCCAGCACGCCCAAGCCCAGCCAGAAACGGTTTCGTGACAGCCTGGGGGACTCTGGCCCACAGTCCTGAAGACGCCGCTGGCGGTGTTGCCAAGGGGCTGGCCGATCGGGATCAAGGGCGAATTCGTTT
>AASF01002084.1 GCA_000168735.1 Candidatus Endoriftia persephone str. Hot96_1+Hot96_2
GTTTCCACGGTGACATTAACCGCTTCTATGCCGGTGACGGCACCGCGGGGATGTTCATGTCCGGCTTCTTCCCGATCATGATGTTCGGTCTGCCGGGTGCGGCGCTGGCGATGTACTTCGCAGCACCGAAAGAGCGTCGTCCGATGGTTGGCGGTATGCTGCTTTCTGTTGCTGTTACTGCGTTCCTGACCGGTGTGACTGAGCCGCTGGAATTCGCCCTTGATCCTGGTCAAATACAACCAGACCGTGGTGCATGTAGTGGGGCATGCAGATGATACGGGGCACGGCGGAATATAATCAGCACTTGTCCGAGCGCCGGGCCGAAAATGTTGCCTATTTTCTTGAGGATCAGGGTGTGCCTGCTGCACGCATCCGGGTCGAGGGGCGGGGGAGATCGGAGCCACGGGCCTCTCATGAGACTGAGGGGGACCGCCAGCTCAACCGCCGGGTCGAGATCTACGTACGTCCCATAAAAAAAGGGCAGGAAGAACAGGCCTACGAGTCGCCGCGATATTGAGTGTAAGGGAATGCAGGAATCGGCTTGATGTTCCGATGGGCTCGCTCGTTGCCGGGGGAGTCAAAACCGGTTTGGGCTAGCCACTAGGAAACTCTTGAGCGATAAACCGTGGTCTGTCCCCCTATTGTCCTCTGGTCTGTCCCCTATTGTCCTCGAGTTCAATGCGGATATTTAATATCATATCCATGCCTCATCAGTTCAGCTTGATAATCATCGAGCTTCTTTTCCATTCCTTTCAGTACAGCCGAGCAAAGATCCTCTTTGTTATCATTGCTTATGAATCTTAGGTACTTCTTGAGCGTCGATTTGCGACCCATAAGTTCATCATTAGCAAGCTTATCTAATCGTTTTACTGCAGCATTGCTAGCTTCTTTCCATGCTTTGTGCCAACGTTTTTCTTCTTCGCCAAGAAAGGCAAAGCAGTCAGCGTACGCTCCCGTTTTTTCTTTTGCTCGCTTTAGATATCTGTTGGAAGATGAAGGGATGGTTTCGTCAAATGGCCCATGCCGTGATTGTATAGGCAACTGCGCCGAAATCCATATAGACGGTCTCCTGCTTCCCATGCATTTATCCAATTAATAATATTAATGATCAGGTTAAGGACGAGAACAGCCACTGATATGCCTGTGGCAGTATGAGCTAATGTGGTTCCAGGGCCGATGAGGGCTGCAATTGGCTGGAATGATAAAATGTTGTCGGTCAACCCTAAAGCATCTCCAATTTTTGATAATACATTTACTCTGTTGATCTGAATCCAACAAAGGCGTTGGGCCAATAAATTGCTTTCATTCGCAGCCAAGCTGGCATTGGTGTAATTCCACACGCAGTGTTTTACCCACTCTTTCTGTCAAGAATCTCATTTACAACTCACCAATCTCTTTTATCAGCAAGCGAGGCACTTGTTTGCGCAAAGAAGCGGGCAGCGGCTTTGAAGGCGTTTTCGCGCGGCAGATTTGGTCGTGAAGAGCCCGTAGAGGATCCGGTAGTTGAAGCCTGTCTCGTTTGAGCTGACCAGCTTGAGGGGAAGGTCAGGGTGGTGTTCGACAGAGCTCTCCCAGCCTGTCCAGCCGTTTGAGGCTAAAGAGCTGCACCGTATAGTGCTGCTTATCCTGGCGTGACAGCCACCAGTCGCCCCATTTTTCCAGGTTTGCCTGATCGGGCTTGAGATAGATGTCCCGCACGACGCGAAAGCCGGTGTAGCGGTTGGCCCTGGTCTGGGGTAAGGATGAACTGGCGGATGAGCGCAAGGACCCGGCGGTTTCATTGTAGCCGCCCCCGCGCACGACGCGCCGGTCTGAACTCTGGTCGAAATGGGGACTGCCGTCGGCGGGGGCGCCGGCGTGATCCGTCATGCCAGTTGTCCAGGACCCACTCTTGGACGTTACCGGCCATGTGGAACAGGGCTGAAGGCGTTGGGATTGGTGCGTTGCGGCTTGCTGGGCTTGCCGGTGCGTCCTCACCACCGTGACGGGCATAGTGAGCATAACTGCCGAGGTCGGCCTCGGCTACGGGATAGGGGCCGGTGCTGCCTGCCCGTGCGGCATATTCCCACTCCGCCTCGGTAGGCAGGCGGTAGCCCTTGCCCGTCTGCTTTGCGAGCCAGGTAGTGTAACGTTGGGCATCGTCCCAGCTTACGTTGACCACCGGAAGGTCAGCGCGATTCCATGGCTGCTCAGGGCAGACCGTGCCACTCTCCCGGCAGAAGCGGGCATACTCCCGGTAGCTGATCTCATGGGTG
>AASF01002083.1 GCA_000168735.1 Candidatus Endoriftia persephone str. Hot96_1+Hot96_2
GCAGGGATCCTCCTGCAACCTGCACACCTTTCCGAGCTGGCGTCCCAAGCGCAAGCTCGACCATATCCTGGCGTCCCCCAGCCTGCGTGTCGCCAGGACCGAGGTGCTTCACTACACCCACTCCGATCATCTGCCGATCATGCTGGAGATCGAACTGCCTGATAATGTGGATCTGGCACGAGCCGCCTGACAGCACCATTTTTTGCTTTTCCGGCAGGGGCTGGATAACCTTCAGCCAGAATGCTACAAAGCTTGGGAACTCTTTTCACAGAAGAATAAGATGGACGTTGATAAGGATTTGAAAAAGGCCTACGAGGAGCTGCTCAAGAAAACCGAGCAGGAGTCAGATAGACGCCTCGAGGCAGAGTCGCTGTTGACTCGAACTATCGTTCGGCTGTGCCTGGCCTGCTCCGGCCTCGATCCAAATCTGGATCCATACCTTAAATCGATCCGGGAGTCGTTGCGTAATGGCGTCAACCCCGACTTGCTCAAGGAACTGAATGAGCTTTCAGATACCTTGATACGTCTTGGTTCGCCGGATGAGGCACCGCCTGCTGTTGTCTGGCATAAACTCACCTCCCGTTTGCGCCTCTCCGAAGCGGATGCCAGCGAGGCGGAAAAGATCTTCGGTCAGTTGCAGGGCTGATCCCCAGGCGGCCGGGGAGCAGGAGTTGGACCGTCTTGCCCTGCTGCTGAGCCACGCGATTGGCGGCGATGGGAAGCAGAATAGCTTTTTTGACCGGCTGATCAAGAGCAAGCGTAGCAGTGAGTCGTCTCCTGGCGAGTTGCCAAACCACCTGTTGCGGGAACTGCTTGCTGCCGGCAGCTGGCCTGGGCACTGGAGTACAGAGATCTCTCGCTTTCAGGCGCGGCTCAATGATGATTCGGCAGAGGATGAGTGGATCAGTGTACTCAGGGAGCTGCTTGATCTCACTTCCACATCCTATAGCGACGCCCCAGGTTGAGATCCATGAGGCAGAGGAATTTCTGGCGAACCTGACGCCGGCGGCTGCACGACCTGGAGACCCACTTCCGCGAGGCTCATGCGATCCGTGAAGAGGTGATCAGCAGCGGGAGGAATCTGAATGTTGAGGTGAACGCCCAGGTCAGTGGCCTGCAGGCATCGATCGCCAAGGGCAACTGATTTGGGATATCTGAAGCGTGAGCTGGAGTCCCACCTGTCGGGTATTCAGCAGACCATCGACACCTTCCTCGAGGAGGAGGAGCAGCGCTTCTCCTCCTCTGAAGAGCGCGAACGTATGTTGCGGGAGCGGATGCGGGAGCTTGAGCAGGAGTCGGAGGATCTCCATTTTCGCATGGTCGAGGCGCACCATCTCGCCCTGCTCGATACGGTTACCGAACTGCCGAATCGGCTCGCCTACGAGGGAACGGCTGGCACAGGAGCGCGGCACGCTTCAATCGATTCGATGCGCCGTTGGCCCTGATGGTCTGGGATGTGGATGACTTCAAGTTGATC
>AASF01002082.1 GCA_000168735.1 Candidatus Endoriftia persephone str. Hot96_1+Hot96_2
CCCTTGATCCGAACGCGCCGCGCACCCGTGTATGGGGCCTGGCAGCAGGAGTGTCGACAATGATCTATGACATCCTGTGGCGGCAATGCTGCCGAAGTTGCGCAGCCAGCTGGCTGCGGAAAGGCTTCATTCCATAACAGAAAATAGTGCCGGCGCGGCGTGTGAGCTGGGAGCTCTGGTTGAATTAGAGATTTCCGTGGGCCACGGGATGGCCCCGCAGTTCGATGGTGTTACACCATGGTATTTTGGGGTAGGAGGCAAACCAGGTTGGCATCGCAGTCTGCTATGAGGAATCCAGGATGAATTTATTCAGCCCCTTAAGAGGGGCGGGAGAGACAGTCCTGATTTAATTCAAGGAATCGCGCAAATAAAGATGGAGCCGATGGGTGAGGGCGAGCAATAACACTAAAGCGGAACTTGTGTTGTTGCAGGTGAGTAGGTGCCTATCTCTCTGCTGCTTTTCACGTATTCAGGGGGGGCGTTATGCTGGATTTCATCACCGTTCAGACGTTTTCAGAAAATGCCACAGTGGTCACGTTGATCTATGTGGTGTTGTTGTCATTTGTATTGTCTACGCTGGTGGCGGTCACCTACGAGAAGACCTATCGGGGCCTCTCCTATTCGCGCAACTATGCGCAGACATTGATACTGATCTCTATCGTCGCGGCCACTGTAATGCAGGCGGTGGGTGATAGCCTGGCGCGGGGTCTGGGGATTATGGCTGCCATGGCTATCATCCGTTTCCGCACCAATTTTAAAGATCCCCGTGACATTGTGTTTATCTTTGCCTCGCTGTCGGTGGGGGTGGCCAATGGTGTGTACGGCTTCAGCATTGCCATCGTCGGCACCCTCGGTTTCTGTTTGGTGGCGTTCCTACTCTATTGGTCCCCATTTGGCCAGACCTCCCTGTTCGATGGCATGGTGCGTTTCAGCTTGGAGAATCACTCTGAGAGCAAGCGTCGCCTGGAGGATGTGCTGGCACACTTCTGCAAGCGTTTCACCCTAATCACTCTGCGGGACATGTCACAGGGGAGCCGCCTGGATTACGCCTACCAGGTGAAGCTCAGGCGTGGCCAAGGATCGAGATGACTTCGTACATGAACTGAAGGCGATCGATAGCATCATGGGCGTGAGTTTCTACATGCAGGAGGCGACGGTCGAGTTATGAGTGGCAATAAGAAACTCTTCTTCTCGCTGGAGCTTCACCTTACTGGCGGTGGTGCTGATGACACTGCTCTACCGTGGCGAGACCACCCAGTTTTTTGGCATCGCTGAGAGCCGTGAGCAGGTGATCAGCTTCCAGTATCCGGTGGCAATACGCCGGCTGCATGTGGTGCCCGGTCAAGAGGTCAAGCAGGGAGATTTGGTGGCGGAGCTGATGCGCGCTGATCTGCTCACCAAGATTGCCATGGCCGACTATCAAATCGATGTACTCAGTGCGGAGCGTTCTCTGCGTCATGAGAAGCTCAAGTCAGAGTTGCAGAGCCTGCGTGCGCAGCAGGCGGCAGAGCTGGTGGAGATCGACTACCAGATCCGCGAACTGGAGTCGCAATACAGTATCAACCGCAAGTTGGTGGGTGAGGAGAGATATCTAAAATCAAAATCCGGCGAAGAGGCCAGCAGTCCACTGCGTTTAAAAATTGCAGGGCTCAAAGAGAAGCGCGCACATCTGCTTCAGTCGCTGAAGCCAAAAATGGATAATCTGCGGGGTCAGTTGCAGGGGCGTGATCCTCTGGATGCCAAGATCGAGAAGCTCAAGGCTAAGCGCCGCTCCCTGGATGCGGCGAAGTCCGAACTCTTCATCCACTCACCTTTTGACGGCATGGTCGGCTCGGTTTTGTTTCGCGAGGGTGAGGACGTCGCACCATTCAAACCGGTGATCACGCTGCATGGCAAGACCCCTTCCTATATCAAGGGCTATATTCACGAGGACGTGTTTAATAACGTCCATGTGGGTCAGCAGGTGTGGATTAGTCCGGCCTCCAACAGCGATGAACCTATGGCGGGGTACGTCAAGAGTGTGGGGTCGCGCATTGTCGAGTACCCCGATCGCCTCAAGCGCCACCAGAACATTGCGGCCTGGGGGCAGCGAGGTGCTGGTCAGCA
Organism: Candidatus Endoriftia persephone str. Hot96_1+Hot96_2; assembly: GCA_000168735.1. Taxonomy (GTDB): domain Bacteria; phylum Pseudomonadota; class Gammaproteobacteria; order Chromatiales; family Chromatiaceae; genus Endoriftia; species Endoriftia persephonae. Next base: position 2,107 of record AASF01002082.1, read on the forward strand.
TCGGTCAGAAAAACCCCCTTCTGCTGGGTGAGAAGGTGGTGGTGTCCGCACAGCGCGGAGCGCAATGCCGTGGATCGCCATCGCCAGTCCGTTTTTGCCGTTTATATCATCGGATCCGCAAGAGCTTGTCTATAAAGACTCGACACGCCTGGCTCAGACGGTAGAGGCTTCCGGTGCCCTCTACCTGTCGGACATCGACCGTTATCTTGTTATCAGCGATGAGAGTAAGGCGAACCGTCCGCTGCTTCATCTGGTGACGCCCCAGGGCAAGATCGAAGAGGATCTGCAGCTGGTGGGGGAGACAAAGATCGATGACATGGAGTCGATCGCTTCAGATCGCCGCTTTATCTACATCGCCAGCTCCCAGTTCTACAGCAAGAAGGGCGAGATAAACCCCCGTGGTAATAAACTGTTGCGTTTGGTGCGCCGCGGCAAGGTGTTGAGCCTGGATGCCCGAGGTGCTATTGAATGATGTGCTTGCACAGGCCGCACAACAGGGAGGGGATGCGGAGTGGGCTCTCTACCTGCGTCGTGCTTTGGTGGAGAAGAGTATGGATGTCGAGGCGATGTTTCTTCCCCGGGAAGGTGAGTTGGTTTTGGGCTTCAAATCCCCGATAGATGGGGATGGCAAAGTGGTGTTTTTGGTGATTCGCGAGCTGGATACCCTGTTCGCCACCCAGCAGTTGGCGCCGGAGAATGTTGCGATTTGGCGCAGGGTGCCGTTCCGCGACCCAGTCACTGGAGCCTTTGCGCAGGTCACCGATGCGCTCTATCTACACGACAAGTTGTATCTGTTGACCCACTCCAGGCGTGGCGAGCGTGATAACAGTACCCTGTGGCGCTTCGATCCAGAGTCGAACGAGTTAATGGTTCTCAGGAATTTTACCGGTAACAGAGCCGA
>AASF01002081.1 GCA_000168735.1 Candidatus Endoriftia persephone str. Hot96_1+Hot96_2
GATCATCAGTATTCCCAGGATGGGGGGGCAATCGATCACCACATAATCATAGCGGTCGTGCAGGCGTGCCAATGCATTGTTGAGCACCAGCCCCATGCCATCCAGCCTGCCCGCCTGACGGTCCAGGGTTGCAAGCACCATCGCAGCGGGGATCAGATCTAGCCCTTCGGTGCCAGTGTTATAGATCAGGCTGGCGGGGTCCACATCTCGCTTGTCCGCCACCGCCTTGAACAACGAGTAGACACTCTCATCGACCATCTCGGGATCGTAGCGAAAGTAGCTGGTCAACGAACCATGGGGATCGATATCGAGCATCAGGGTACGCAGTCCCCAGTTGGCAAGCAGTCCGGCGATGCTGACGGCGGTGGTGGTCTTACCCACCCCCCCCTTCTGGTTGGCGACCGTCCAGACTTTCACCGTCCCTGTACCCAGCCTGCCGAACATTAGATCCGACTCCATACCCTGACCGATGATCACCAGGGTCACGCGCCGATTTTTCTGCCGACCCGCTTCACTAGTGTTGTCCGCAATCGGATGGTATTCACCAAAGCCGATCGCCGCCAACCGCTTCGGCTCCACTCCCAGCCGGCTGATCAGATCCACCACACTCGCTGCACGGGCTGCGGAGAGCGCCCAGTTCGACGGGAACTCATTGGTCCGGATAGGGCGGTTATCAGTATAGCCTTCAACCCAGACCCGGTTTGGGTAGTACGCCGATAATCTTGCTGATATCCCTGAGCACTTTCAGCGCCACTCGCGACAACTCTGCACTACCGCTGGGAAACAGCAGTTTGTTCTTCATATCCACCAGCACACGACCATCTTTGTAGTCGACATCGATCAACTCTGCTTCCACATAAGGGGCTAACATATCCCCGATAGCTGCGCTGAGATATTGCAATCGCTGGGCCTCGCTCAACCCTCCTTTCGCTTTGTCGCTCTCCGCCAGCAGACTGCGATGCGGATTGACCGGCTCGCTGCCCGACTCCTCATAGGTGCCCGGGCCAAGTTTCACGTCAGTCTCGATCAGCGCGCTCTTCTGACCCACAGGCATCGGCTGTGGCCCTGATCCCGCTTCAACTCGCCCAACTGGATCGGTTCCAACGTGCGCCCCGCCTCTTTGAAGGCTTGGGAGAGAGTATTGGAGAGCACCCGATATTTGCCCTCATTTACCGATGAGAGCGAATACATGACCACAAAAAAGGCGAATAGTAGGGTAATGAAGTCGGCATAGGAGACGATCCACCGCTCGTGATGGACAGGCTCCTCTACTCTCTTGCGTCTGCTGCGTGCCATCGAATTATCTCATCAGAGAAAAGCTGTCAGTTTCATCTCAATATTGCGTGGGTTTTCACCCTCAGCAATCGCCACTACTCCTTCGATCACCATCTGCCTGTATTTGCTGTTGTAGGCAGCCAGAGTCTTGAGTTTTTGCCGCAATCGGCAGCAACACCAGATTGGCCAGCCCAACACCGTAGATGGTGGCCACGAAGGCGGTAGCGATACCACTGCCAAGCTTGCTCGGGTCGGCCAGATTCTGGCATCACATGGATCAGGCCCATCACCGCTCCAATAATGCCAATCGTCGGCGAGTAACCACCCATCCCCTCAAACACCTTGGCTGCCTGGAGATCGTGCAGTTCTGTGGCATCCACCCTCCATCTCCAGGATGGAACGAATCACCTCAGGCTCGCCGCCATCGACCATCAGTTGCATACCTTTGCGCATGAAAGGATCGGGCTCCTCCTCTGCAACGCGCCTCCAATCCGAGCAGCCCCTCCTTGCGTGCAATATTGCTCCACGCCACCATTTTCCTGATGGTGGCGCTCATGTCGTTGTGACGCGTCAGAAACACCCGGCCGGTAAGGCGTATCGCATGGGAAAATACGTTCATTGGTGTCTGCAGCAGAATCGCACCGACAGTGCCTCCGATCACGATCACCATCGCTGGCCCATTCAGCAGGGCGTCGATGTGCCCCCCATCGAGCCAGTTACCACCGATAATCGCCATGAAGGCGATGATCAGGCCAACAAAACTGAGGATATCCGGCCTCATCTAGACCTCTCCTCGGCCCCACACTCCATCACGACATGCATACCAAGCAGCATGCCCACCTCAACACAACGATGGGCTTCGCAAAGATGTGAGATATTTGGAGCGCAACACCATGTTCACTACCTGCCTCTCTCTCCAGATACATCAGTCCCGATACCCTGGTCTACCTGTCTGGCATGGCAGCAGCTTCAGAATTTTCTGGCGTACTTGCGCATCAGCCCGGGCATGTCGAGTATCAATGCGATCTTGCCATCACCCGTGATGGTGGCACCGGCCATGCCTTCCATACCCTGCAGCATGGCGCCAAGTGGTTTGATCACCACCTCTTCCTGACCGATAAGGTCATCCACTACCAGCCCCACCTGAATGTTGCCGATATTGACCACCACCACATGACCGAGCCCACGCTCCTTATCTCTTGGTGGGGCCCGTGGGCACCAGCCACTCCCGTAGATAGAACAACGGCAGCGCACGCTCACGCACCATGATCGTGAGCTGACCATCCACCACATTGGTCCGTTTCAGATCCAGATTGAAGATCTCCACCACATTAGCCAACGGCAGAGCAAACGGCTGGGTACTGAGTATCACCATCAAGGTAGGCAGAATCGCCAGGGTCAGCGGCAACTTGATGGTGATCACGCTACCGCGCCCCAACTCTGAATCGATCTCCACTGAGCCGTTCATCTGCGCAATCCGCGTCTTCACCACATCCATTCCCACACCACGTCCGGAGACATCCGATATCTCGGTCTTGGTGGAAAACCCAGGCTGGAAGATCAGGTTGAAACATTCCCTGTCATCGAGCCGGGAGGCACTCTCCTGGTCCATCAGACCCTTCTCCACCACCTTGCGGCGAAGCACATCGGGATCCATCCCGTGACCATCATCGCTGATCGAGAGCAGGATGTGGTCACGCCTCCTGCGCAGCTGCCAACTGCCACTGTGCCACGTCTCGGCTTACCCATACGCTCCCGCTCTTCCGGCTGCTCAATACCGTGATCCACCGAGTTTCTTACCAGATGGACCAGCGGGTCGGGCGAGCGCCTCCACCAGATTTTTATCCAGGTCGGTATCCTCGCCAACCATCTCCAGATCGATCTCCTTTTTCAGGCTGCGAGCCAGATCCCTAACCACCCTGGTGAAAACGGCCAAACACCTTTTTGATCGGCTGCATGCGGGTCTTCATCACCGACAGCTGCAAATCCGAGGTCACCACATCAAGATTGCTCACCGCATTCGCCAGCTCTTCATCATTCAGCGTCGCCTTTAGTGTGGCCAGTCGATTGGCGTACCAATACAAGCTCGCCCACCATATTCATGATGTCATCCAGGGCGTTGCGTATCGACGCGAACCGTGGTCTCCGCCCTTGGCGGGTTTAGTCTTCGGGACTGCTGGCGCGGATC
>AASF01002080.1 GCA_000168735.1 Candidatus Endoriftia persephone str. Hot96_1+Hot96_2
CCAAATTTGTGTGCTGACCCAATACAAGGCGCATTCACTGATTTTGCACGTCCAGCGTGGCTGGGGGTTTCTGCGTGGCGAGTTCGGCGAGTATGTGGAGCTGCTGCCGGCGCAGCAGCGGATCGAGAACAACTGGTATGAGGGGACTGCTGACGCGGTTTATCAGAATCTCGATATCCTGCGCTCACACAACCCCGATTACGTACTAATCCTGGCCGGCGATCACATCTATCAGATGGACTAATGGTGCGATGATTGCCGAGCATGTGGAGTCGGGTGCGGATTTGACCGTCGGCTGTATCGAGGTCGATCTGGAGACGGCCAAGGCGTACGGCGTGATGGCGGTGGATGCGGAGAGCCGAATCCTCGAGTATCAGGAGAAGCCGGAACATCCCAAGCCAATGCCCGGGCGTGACAGTACGGCGCTGGCCTCCATGGGCATCTACGTCTTCAACACCAAATTCCTCTACGAACAGCTGATCAAGGATGCTGACACCGCGGGTTCCTCGCGGGATTTTGGCAAGGACATCATCCCCAAGGTGATCAAAGAGTACCGCATCCGCGCCTATCCGTTCCGCGATGTGGAGAGCGGAGAGCAGGGCTACTGGCGCGATGCTGGGCACCATCGACTCCTTCTGGGCGTCAAATCTGGAGCTGACCGGGGTGACGCCGCCGCTGAACCTCTATGATCATACTTGTGCCGATCTGGACCTATCAGGAACAGCTCGCCACCGGCCAAGTTTGTCTTCGATGACGAGTGAGCGCCGCGGCATGGCAGGTGGACTCTCTGGTCTCTGGCGGGTGTGTCATCTCCGGTTCTCAGGTGAAGAACTCTCTGCTGTTCTCCAATGTTCGAATCAACTCCTTCACCGAGGTGGAGAAGTCGGTGATCTTGCCCGACGTCAATATCGGTCGTAACTGCCGCATCCGCAATGCGGTTATCGACCGGGGCTGCGAGATTCCCGAAGGTACCATCATCGGTGAAGATCCGGTCGCGGATGCCGAGCGTTTTTACGTCTCCGAAGGTGGGGTGGTGCTGGTAACGCCGGATATGCTTGGGCAGGTTCTGCGCTATGTCCGCTGAGAGAGAACGCCTCAATGTTGTTCTCTGTTGGCACATGCACCAGCCCTACTACAAAGGGCCGGAGCAAAGCGACTACCATCTGCCCTGGGTCTATCTGCATGGCATCAAAGACTACTCCGACATGGCGGCGCATCTGGAGTACAATCCAGATGCCCGGGCGGTGGTCAACTTTGCGCCGGTGCTGCTGGAGCAGATCGACGACTATGCCGGGCAGACCCGTGACTGGCTCGAAAAGGGCACCCTGATCCGCGATCCGCTACTGGCGGCGCTGGCCGGCCCCGGCCTGCCGCTCGATCTGGAGTCGCGCACAGAGCTGATCTCCGCCTGCCTGCGGGCCAATGAGAGGCACCTCATCAAACGCCACAAGCCGTTCGAACGGCTCGCTGAACTGGCACGCCGGATGCTTGAGGATGATCAGTACGTTAGCTACCTCAACGACCAGTTTCTGGCCGATCTGCTGCCTCTGGTACCATCTGGCCTGGATCGGTGAGTGTCTGCGGATCCAGGATATTCGGGTGCGTTCGCTGCAGGCCAAGGGGCACGGTTACAGTGTGGCCGACCGGCGCGCACTGGTGGAACTGATCAGCGAGGTGCTGGGCGGAATCGCCGAACGCTACCGCAAGCTTGCCAAGTCGGGGCGGGTTGAGCTCTCGGTCACCCCTTATGCCCATCCGATCATGCCGCTGCTGGTGGAGATGGACTCCTGCCAAGGAGGCCCTGCCGAAGGTGGAGATGCCGCAGTTGGCAGACTATCCCGGAGGTGAGGCCCGTGCCCGCTGGCATATCCGCAAGGGGGTCGAGGTATTTGAATCTCACTTCGGTTTTCGTCCAAACGGTTGCTGGCCATCCGAGGGAGCGGTGAGTGAACCGACCTTGAAGCTTTTGGAAGAAGAGGGGTTTCGCTGGGCGGCCACCGGCCAGCAGGTGTTGCACAATAGCCCTCTGTGCTGCCGGTAAGGGCGATCAGCTGCCGGATAACTGGGTCCACTCCGCCTACCGGATTCACGATGGTTCGGTGAATCTGTTTTTTCGTGACGACGGACTCTCCGACCTGATCGGGTTTACCTATGGTGACTGGGCATGCCGATGATGCGGTGGGGGATCTGATTGGCCACCTGGAAAATATTGCCGACTCCTGCCGGGGGAATCCCTCGGCGCTGGTCTCGATCATCATGGACGGGGAGAATGCTTGGGAATATTATCCCAGCAATGGCAGCTACTTCCTCGCCACCCTCTACGAGCGTTTGGCAGCGCATCCGCGTTTGAGAATGACCACCTTTTCGGACTATTTGAGCGAACATCGAGATGCCTCTCCGCGGCTCTCCAGCCTGGTGGCGGGGAGTTGGGTCTACGGCACCTTCTCCACCTGGATTGGTGATAAGGATAAAAACCGCGCCTGGGAGATGCTGGCGGATGCCAAGCGTGCCTACGATCGGGTGATCACAGCAGGGCAGTTTCACGCAGGATGAGCTGGCGGAGCTGGAGCGACAGTTGGCGATCTGCGAGGGATCGGACTGGTTCTGGTGGTTTGGTGACTACAACCCGGGCGATACCGTGAGCGATTTTGAGAAGCTCTTTAGGCGTCAGCTCGCCCACCTCTATGAGCTGCTGGGTGAAGCGGAGCCTGATTATCTCTCCCAGGTGTTTGCCTCTGGCAGCGGTGATCCGGCGCTGGGCGGGGTGATGAAAAAGAGTGATTGATAGCGTTATGTTGTGCCCGCCCTGCCTTCGGCAGTGACTGAACCCAACCTGGATTTAGCATGGATTTGCCGATAGATGAAATAGAACTCCTCGGGCGCAGAGTTGCTGACCCTATCCTGGGGCGCCGTCGCGCCGGAGTTCTGCTGCATATCACCTCGCTGCCGGGGACCGGCCTGTGTGGGTGCGCTGGGCAGCAATGCCTACAATTTTGTTGATTTTCTCGCCGCCGCCGGAGTTAGCGTCTGGCAGATGTTGCCGGTCAACCCGACTCACGGGGACGGCTCCCCTTACCAGGGTATCTCGATGCATGCGGGCAATCCGCGACTGATCAGCCTGGAGCCGGTTCTACAGGCGGGCTGGCTCGATGAGCTGCCATTGGAGGAGGGGGTCCTCTCTGATAAAGGACGCTCATTTGCCCTCAGTCTGGGCTGGGAGGGGTTTAAGGAGCGAGCCAGCGACGAGGCACGTTCGGAACTTGAGCAGTTCCTCGCTGAACAGAGCGGTTGGCTGGATGACTATGCCCTGTTTCAGGCGCTGCGTGCCGAGCAGGGCGGCGCCTGGTGGGAGTGGTTGCCGCCCCCTGCGCGACCGGGATCCGTTGGCATTGGCCCAAGCCCGTGCTCGGCTGGCCGATCAGATCAGCTTTATCCTGCGTTCGAGCAGTATCTCTTTTTCAGCCAGTGGGGGCGGCTCAAGCGGTACGCCAATGAGCGTGGTGTAAAATTGTTTGGCGATGTGCCGATCTTTGTCGCCCATGACAGCGCCGAGGTCTGGACCCACCGTTCGGCTCTTCGATCTGCTGCCGGACGGTCAACTGCGAGTGGTTGCCGGGGTGCCGCCGGACTATTTCTCCGAGACAGGCCAGCGCTGGGGCAATCCGCTCTACCGCTGGGATATGCTGGAGGCTGACGGGTTTGCCTTCTGGATCGAGCGGATGCGAACCCAGATGATGCTCTTCGATCTGGTGCGCATCGACCATTTTCGTGGTTTTGAGGCCTACTGGGAGATCCCCGGCAGTGGAGCAAACGGCGGTCAACGGGCGCTGGGTCCAGGCGCCTGGGGAGAGGCTGTTTGCCGCCCTCTACAGGGCGTTTCCGGATCTTGAGTTGGTGGCGGAGGATCTTGGCATCATCACCCCCGAGGTGGATGCCCTACGGCGTCACTACCATCTGCCGGGCATGAAGATTCTGCAGTTTGCCTTCTCTGGGGATGCGGATAACCCCTACCTGCCGTTCAACCATACGGTCGATTCGGTGGTCTACACTGGTACCCACGATAATGACACCACCCTGGGATGGTATCGCAGTCTGGATGATGGCTTGCGTGAATATATCGATGAATACATGGGGCGCTCGAGAGAGGCGATGCCCTGGCCTTTGATCCGCTGTGCATTTATCTCCTGCGCCAGCCTGGCGGTGGTGCCGATGCAGGACCTGCTGGGGCTGGGCTCGGAATGCCGCATGAATACCCCGGCACCACCGAGGGC
>AASF01002079.1 GCA_000168735.1 Candidatus Endoriftia persephone str. Hot96_1+Hot96_2
CGCCCTTGATCAGCCGATGGCTGCCGATGGCGAGATTGCCCAGGTCCAGCTCCACCTGACGCCAGCCGGTGCTCTCCTCCGGGGCCACCGTTGCCGTTACCCTGCACTTGATCGATGTAGTCATTGGGCGTAACGCCGATCAGNCTACTCCATCCAGGCTCACCAGCAGCTGGCTCTGTTCATCCTGCTCGTAAAAGGGACTCTGGCTCAGCCGATAGCGGAAACTCAACACCACCTTGCTCAGACCGTTGAGCTGGAAGTCGCGTTGCCAACCGCCGGAGAGTGCCGAAGATGTCGGCACTGTTGATGCCACCCAGGATGATCTGCAAGGCACCACCGCTGTAGCCGCCATCAGGGAGCAGGACTACCGTCGGCATAGCCCGGCGCACTGCTGCCACGGAACGGGTCGTCAACATAGCTGAAGCCAGCGCTGTCTGTATCAAAGCCGTCCTCGATCAGCAGATTCGGCTGGTTGCCAGTAGTGGCCGCCACCGCTACGCCGGGCTCACTCTGATTACCCGCGGCATCGTAAGCGCTGACCTGGTAGCTGTAGCGGGTCGACGGGGTGAGGCCGCTGTCGCGGTAGCTGTTGATAGCGCTGTTGGCGATCTCAACACCATCGCGGAACACCCGGTAGCCGATGATGCCGACGTTATCACTCGCCGCCTGCCAGCTGAGTTCAATGGTGTCGGAGCCGGAGGGGATGGCGCTAAGTCCGGCCGGAATCTCAGGAGCCTCAGTGTCAGGTAGGTCACTAACGCTGATGCCGACACTGGCGCTGGCAGTCGCCCCCTGGTTGTCGGTTACGCTCAGGGTCGCGGTGTAGTCGCCGGGCGTAGTGTAGCTGTGGAGCGGGTTGGCCTCGGTGCTGCTGCTGCCATCCCCAAACGCCCAGCTAACATGCTCGATGGTGCCGTCAGGATCCGTGGAGCCGGCGCTGCTGAAGTTGACGACCAACGGGAACCACGCCTGGTCTGCAGGTCGGCACTGGCCACTGCACTCGGTGGCAGATTGACCGGTAGTGCTACTGCTGCTACGCAGCAGCAGGTCATCAATCAATACCACGGTCGTTTCGTTGGCCGCAGTCTTCTGGTTGTTGTAGGCGCCGATTATCAGCCGGTGGCTGCCTGCTGCCAGGCTCCCCAGATTCAGTTCCACCTGACGCCAGCCGGTAGTCTCTTCGGCACCACCGTTGCCGTTGCCGCTAATTTGGTCGATGAAGTCATTGGGCGAGACACCAACCAGTACCCCGTCGATGCTTAGCAGTAGTTGACTGTATTCGTTGCGCTCGTAAAAGGGGGTCTGGCTCAGCTGGTAGCGGAAGCTGAGGCTCACCTCACTCAGCGCATTAAGCCTGGAAGTCGTGTTGCCACCCCCCCGACATGCCGAAGATGTCATCACCGTCGATACCGCCGAGAGTGATCTGCAGGGCACCGCCGCTGTAGCCACCGGCGCCGAGATAGCTGCCGTCGGCATAGGCCCGGTGCGCCACTGCCGCGAAACGGGTCGTCGAGATAGCTGAATCCGGCACTGTCCGCTGTCGAAACCGCTATCGATCAGGTTGGACTGGCGAATCACGGTCAGGCTGGCAGTGGCTCTGACACCATCCTGTTCGGCCAACACGGTGAAAGGCCCGCCTGCCTGGCTGGCGCTGAACAGCCCCGTGCTGTCGGATGACACCACCGCCGTTGACGCTCCATGTCGGGTTGACCACGATCGTGTTGCCGTATTGGTCAAACCCGCTGACGTTTGAACTGCTGACGCAGGGCCGATATTCAGCTTGAGCAGAGGCCNGGGGTGAGACTAAGACTCGTCCAGGGTCGGCTGTGCGCCGGTGGTAGCCGCCACCGCTACGCCCGGGCTCGCTCTGATTACCCGCGGCATCGTAAGCGCTGATCTGGTAGCTGTAGCGGGTCGACGGGGTGAGCCTGCTATCGCGGTAGCTGATGGTGGCGCTGCTGGCGATCTCAACGCCATCGCAGGAACACCCGGTAGCCGGTGACGCCGACGTTGTCGCTGGCTGCCTGCCAGCTGAGTTCAATGGTGTCGGAGCCGGAGGGGATGGCGCTGAGTCCGGACGGAATCTCAGGGGCCTCAGTGTCAGGCTGGTCGCTAACGCTGATGCCGATACTGGCGCTGGCAGTCGCCCCCTGGTCGTCGGTTACGCTGCAGGGTCGCAGTATAGCTGCCTGGAGTGGCGTAGCTGTGGAGCGGGTTGGCCTCGGTACTGCTGCTGCCATCCCCAAACGCCCCAGCTAAAATGCTGGATAGTGCCGTCAGGATCACTGGATCCGACACTGCTGAAACTCACCTCCAGCGGTGCAATACCGGCTGTCGGGGCAGCGCTGGCCACAGGCACTCGGCGGCAGATTGCTGCTGTCGCTGCGCAGCACCAGATCGTCGATCAGTACCTCGGTCGTTTCGTTGGCCGCAGTCTTCTGGTTGTTATAGCCGCCGATGATCAGTCGGTGACTACCGCCGACAAGGCTACCCAGACTCAGCGCCACCTGGCGCCAGCCGGTGGTCTCTTCGGCACCACCGTTGCCGTTGCCGCTAATTTGGTCGATGTAGTCATTGTGGCGAGACACCAACCAGTACCCCGTCGATGCTCACCAGCAGCTGGCTCTGCTCATCCTGCTCGTAGAATGGGCTCTGGCTCAGTCTGTAGCGAAAGCTGAGGCTCAGCTCACTCTGGCGTGGTGAGTTCGAAGTCGCGCTGCCAACCGCCGGAAAGGCCGAAGATGTCATCACCGTCGCATACCGCCGAGGGTGATCTGCAGGGCACTGCCGCTGTAGCCGCCGGCGCCGAGATAGCTGCCATCGGCATTAGCCCCGGTGCGCTAGTGTTGCGAAACGGGTCGTCTACATAGCTAAAGCCGGCGCATGTCGCTATCGAAGCCGCTCTCGATCAGGGGGACCAACTGATTGCCGGTGGTGGCGGCCAACCACCTCGCCAGGGCTCACTTTCGTTGCCCGCGGCGTCGTAGGCGCTGACCCGGTAACTGTAGCGGGTCAGCGGGCTGAGTCCGGTATCACGGTAACTGGTGGTGGTGCTGCTGGCGATCTCAACGCCATCACGGAACACCCGGTAGCCGGTGACGCCAACATTGTCGCTCGCCGCACTGCCAACTGTAGCTGGATGGTATCGGCGCCGGAGGGGTATGGCGCTGACGTCCAGCCGGGATTTCGGGCGCTGCGGTGTCAGACAGGCCGCTGACGTTGATCATTATACTGGCGCTGCCGGTAGGCGTCCTGATCGTCAGTCAGGGTCAGGGTGACAGTGTAGTTGCCTGCTGTGGCGTAGCTGTGGAGCGGATTAATCTCGGTGCTGCTGTTGCCATCACCGAACACCCAATGATAGCCAACGATGCGCCCGTCAGGGTCCGTGGAGCCTTCGCTGCTGAACTGCACCTGTAGCGGCGCCACACCAGCCGTCGGGTCGGCGCCGACCACTGTGCGTGGCGGAAGATTGCTGTTGCCGCTGCTCAGCAGCAGCTCGTCGATCAATACCTCGGTCGTTTCGTTGGCTGCGGTCTTCTGGCTGTTGTAGCCACCGATGATCAGCCGATGGCGACCCGCCGCCAGGCCACCCAGGTTGAGTTCCACCTGACGCCAGCCGGTGGTCTCTTCGGCACCGCCGTTGCCGTTGCCGCTAACCTGGTCGATGTAGTCATTGGGCGAGACACCAACCAGTACCCCATCGATGCTCACCAGCACTTGACTGTATTCATCTCCCTCGTAAAAAGGGCTCTGGCTCAGTTTGTAACGGAAGCTAAGACTCACCTCGCTCAGGCCGGCAAGTTCAAACTCCTGCTGCCAGCCGCCGGAGAGGCCGAACAGGTCAATTGTGTCACGCCCACCCAAGATGACTTGCAGCGCGCCGCCACTATAACCGCCGACGCTGAGGTGGCTGCCATCGGCATAGCCAGGGGCACTACTGCCATGGAACGGATCGTCGACATAAGTGAAGCCGGCGCTGTCGTTATCAAATCTGTCCTCGACCAGCACCTCCGCAAAGACACTGAAGCCTGCGAACAGCAAGATTGGAAGGAGTAGGATGGAGGTTATCCGTTTAAGAGGGTATGCCTTTTCCATGTCAGTGCCGAGCTGATGTCGATAAGGATTTTATTTCTTACACAGGATTGTCACTGTTTTTCGTGGCTGATC